>JASLMQ010000438.1 GCA_030746455.1 Candidatus Latescibacterota bacterium | reverse complement strand
ATCGACAATCCGGACCTGATGCTGAAGGAGGGCGAGGCCTTCAGGATCTATGAAATCAGCGAGGGCGACCGGTTCTGCATACCCACAATCGCGATGGGTTCCTGGGAATCGTAGGCCCATTGTGGCCGTAGTCTTGGAATCGCCTGTTTACAAACTGTTACATTCCATTTACAAAGCCCTTACAGACATCCTTGCGATAATGGGCGATACTTCAACAACAAGGCCCGTCAAGGCCTGCAATCGCCAGGCTCTGACGCCTCCTTATCAGTGTTTATCTGTGCTCATCTGTGGTTGCTTTGTATCGCTCTGAGGCTAGAGCATGGAATCACCTCAGGCAAACAGCGAGACGATCCTTATCGTCGAGGACGACATCGAGCTGGCGGAGCTCATCAAGGAGCGCCTCGAGCGGGAGGGGTTCCAGGTCGCCTGCGAGCCGAACGGCGAAACGGCGGCGGAACGGATCCTCTCGGAGTCGCCGGATCTCGTGATCCTCGACCTCATGCTGCCTGGAATGGACGGCTTCCAGGTCTGCAAGGCCGTTCGACCGGCATATGGTGGGCCCATCCTGATCCTGACCGCCCGCGACGAGGACCTGGACGAGATCCTGGGACTCGAGCTCGGCGCCGACGACTTCGTCACCAAGCCGGTGCAGCCCCGTGTGCTCATCGCCAGAATCCGGGCCCTGCTCCGGAGGGTCCAGCCGGCCGCTCCGAAGTCAACGGCGGGTCGCGTAGCCGTGGGTCAGCTTGCCGTGGACGCGGGACGGAGAGAGGTCGTCCTGGGTGAGACCGGAATCGATCTCACCACCATCGAGTTCGAGCTGCTGTGGTACCTGGCGGGCCGGGCCGGTGAGGTCGTGAGCCGCCAGGACATCTACCAGGCCCTCTTCAACTACGACTACGACGGCCTGGACCGGAGCGTGGACGTCTACGTGTCCCGGATCCGGCGAAAGCTCGGCGACGACACCTCCGCTCCCCACTACATCAAAACCGTGCGCGGCGTGGGTTACCTCATGGCAGAGGAAGGACCGTGAGACAGCAATTTCTCCGCATCTACATCGGGATGGCCATCGTCCTTTTCCTGGGGGCCATCGCCACGATCTTCATCGTCAACCAGCGGCTTGAGGCGCTCCGCCGTACCAGATTCCTCGAGAGGATGCGTGGCAGTGCGACCGCCATCAGCCAGCACCTCGCGGAGGCCGGGGAGGACTCGACCCGGCGCGCGGAGATCCTCGCCCGCCACGGACGATGGTGGTCCCTCACCGTCAAGCCCTTTGGTGAGCTAGCGCTTTCTCCGGAGATGGTTCAGCAGATGCAGTCCGGTGAAGCCGTCGCGGCTTTCACGGACACGGGACCGCAGGCCTACGCCAAGATCTCTGAAGCGGAGGTCTTGGCAATGGGGGTCAGGCGGAGACCCCGGGGACCGGCTCCAGACGGCAGGCCCGGGAGGGGCAGGCCTAGACCGGGTCCCCTGCGGGGCACAGAGTACATATTCCTGGGCATCCTGGCTTCGATCCTCCTGCTGATCGGCGCAGCCATCTACTTCCTCGTGCGGCCGCTCGAGCGCCGGATTCACAGGCTCTCGGAGGTCGCGGAGCGCTTCGGCCAGGGGGATCTCGAAAGCAGGGCCGAGGTGGACAGCGCGGATGCCGTCGCGGAGCTCGCGAGCACCTTCAACGCGATGGCCGACAGAATCGAAGGGCTCCTGGAAGGCCAGAAGGAGCTCCTGCGCGCCGTCTCCCACGAGTTCCGCACGCCGCTGGCCAGGTTGTTCTTCGTGCTCGACGAGGCCCAGTCCACGGACTCACCAGAGGAGAAGACACGCCATCTCCTCCGGATCCAGGGTTCTCTCACCGAGCTGAATGACCTCGTTGAGGAGCTCCTCACATTCGTCCGCCTGGAAGGCGACGATGCCGCCCCCGAGATGGACAGGGTGGACGTCGGCGCCGTCCTCCGCGAGATGCCCGGGATCGTCTCCGAGCTGCGTGACGACCTGGCCGTCCACGTCGATTGCAGCACGGTGTACGTACGCGCCATTCCCCGCTACTTCCGGCGGGCCGTACTGAACCTCGTCACCAATGCGGTGCGCCACGCGAAGACCGATATCTGGTTAGAAGGCCGACAGGAGGATGGGTCCGTCTTCATCTGTATCGACGACGACGGCCCCGGGATCCCCCCGGACGTTCGCGACAAGGTCTTCGAGCCCTTCTCCCGCCTCGACGAAAGCCGCACCTCCAGCGTGGGAGGAGCGGGCCTGGGCCTCGCCATCGTCCAGCGCATCATGGGACTCCAGGCGGGCTCTGCGGAGGTCTCCGAGAGCCCCCGGGGAGGCGCGCGGTTCACACTGGCGTTCCCCGCAGAACCGACGCAACGGACGAAGGGTGACGCCTGAGTCCATCACCACAGGACAGGATCATGCACGATAGACAGCTGCGAGTCGATCGTCGCGCCTTTCTTCGCACGACCTCCGTTGCCGGGATTGCGACCCTCGCCTACCCGAGGGCTTTGCTGTCCCTGTCCCCCTCCTCGGATGCCAGCCGCGTGGTCATTGCCGAGCACGACGACGCCACCACCGGGTTCTCAATCAAGCTACCTACCGTGCAGATGATGGTGGACAGTGGCGTCAAGTGGCTGGCGGACAGGCAGGATGTGGGCGAGGCCTGGAAGGCGCTGTTGCCGAGCATCTCCCCCTCGCAGACGGTGGCCATCAAGGTCAACTGCCTCTTCCCCTCCATCCCCACCCACCCCCAGGTGGCCCAGGCCGTGATCAACGGGCTCACCCGCATGGCCTTCGACGGACAGATGTTCCCTCAGAACAACATCATCATCTACGGCGACAGGTCGAGCAGGATGCAGTCGAGCGGGTACACCATCAATTCATCGACCTCCGGGGTGAGGTGCATTGGCAGCGACACCGCCGGCTACTCGACCGACTCGTACGACGTGAGCGGAAGCTCCCAGAGGCTCAGCAAAGTCGTCACATCGATGGCGGATCACATCATCAATATCCCCGTACTCAAGAACCACGGTGGGGTCGCGGGGGTCAGCCTGAGCCTCAAGAACCACTACGGCACCTGCGACAGGCCGAGCAGGCTCCACGGCAACAATGGCGATCCCTACATCCCTGCGCTGAGTTCCCTCTACCCCATCAAGAGCAGACAGCGCGTGAACGTCCTCGACGCCCTGGTGGGTGTGAGGTCGGGCGGTCCCAATGGATATCCCCAGTTCACGGCCAACACGATCGTCCTTAGCAAGGATATGGTGGCCACCGACTACTGGGGCCGGGAAATCCTGGAAGACAATGGTTGCACCACCACCTCGTATGCGAGCCACATCGACACGGCCGCGAGCGTTTATCGTCTGGGAACCAATGATCCCTCCCAGATGGATGTCGTCAGGCTCACGAACCCGACGTCGCAGAGCAGTCCTCCCGTGGAAATCGACGTCGACCCCGCACGCGTGAGGCTGGCGGACTTCGATGGGAGTGGGAAGGTGGACTTCAGCGACTTTGTAGAGTTCGCCCGGGGCTTCGGCACATCGGAGGGAGACGCGGGGTTCAACTCGAAATTCGACCTGGACGGAAACGGGTCTGTCGGCTTCAACGACTTCGTGCAGTTCGCCCAGCTCTTCGGCAAGAGCGTGGTATAGGCTGCCTGGGGAAGCGAAATGAGAGTGGCCGCCTGGTTGATCCCGATCTGCTTGTGTATCTTCGCGCCGGCGTGCAGTAAGCAGGCGACGAACAGCGATGACATCCTGTCGATCGAGGATCTCCTGGTGAAGAACAACGAGATCACCGGGTGGGCGTATTCCGGAACCGGGTGGACCGCCAACAGCATCTCCGACCTCACCATCTACATCAACGGCTTGGCCGACATCTACCAGCGACACGGATTCCGGGAGGCAGCGCACCAGACCTACCGGGGTTCGGTGGGCAACGCGGATCACCAGCTCGGGTTGACCGTGTACGATCTGGGGAACGAAACCAACGCCCAGGCCACCTACGGCGATCCTGATCTCGGAATGAGTGCGGCGACCGGCTGGACCGCCGGGGCCGGAACCGCCGCCCAGTACGTCCGTTACGGCGGGTTCTCGCAGGTGCTCGCGTTCTATCGGGGTGCCTATTTCGTCCATCTTGAGATCAACGACGACACCGAGGAGAGCCTGAACATACTGAAGCAATTCGCTCTGAATGTGGATGGGAAGGCGCGATGAACCGGAGAGACTTCCTCAGGATCGGGACCGGCGCCCTCGCCTCGAACCTGCTGTCGATCGGCCGCGTACACGGGGCCCCGATAGAGCCGTCGGTTTTCGAGGTCGAGGGGCGTACGGCTGATGCGATGGCTGCGCTGTTTGCCGCCGTGGGCGGGGTAGATAGCCTCGTGGAGAAGGACCTGTCGCGCGCCACCGTCCTCATCAAGCCGAATCTCTGCCTGCCCCACGCCGAGGCGTCGGGCACCACGACCTCGCCACAGGCGGTGGATGCCCTGTGCAGCTTCCTGGCCTCAAAGGGCGCAAAACGGATCGTGATCGCGGACCACACGCTCAAATCCAACCGATTCGACAAGATCGAGCTCAACGCCGTCGTGGCAGAGTACCCGAACGCAAGGCTACTGCTGGCGAATCAGCAGCGGCTCTACGAACCCCTGGACGTGGACGGTCGGGTCCTGAAGCAGATCGAGCTTCTGAAAGTGGTTCGCCGTGCGGACCTCTTCATCAATCTGGCGACGGCCAAGCACCATTCGGCCACGCGCGTGAGTCTCGCCATCAAGAATCTGATGGGTGTCATCTGGGACCGCACGACCTTCCACACGCGCCTGGATCTCTCTCAGGCCATAGCGGATCTGGCCACGGCCGTACGGCCATCGCTCAACATCGTCGACGCGAGTCGGGTGCTGCTCAGTGGAGGGCCGACAGGGCCCGGTACCGTCGTTCGCGAGAACCGCCTTTTCGCCGGCCTAGACATCCTCGCACTCGATGCCGTGGTCGCGTCCCGCTACGGATTCGGCGGAAGGCGCCTCCCCCCCGAACAGATCGAGCACCTCAAGGCCTCCCACAAGAACGGCGTCGGAGAGATCGACACCCGGAAGATACGCGTTGAGAAAGTAGAGGCCTGATTCCCTCGCGGGAACCTCATTTGGGCCAAATCGGTCGAATTCGCTTTCAGCCGGACATTGTGGCGCAATGACGCACAGAGGCGGGTCTGACCCCGAGTCGGCCTCCCGGGGGATCCCTACTGAGGAATCAGGCCTGAGTCCAAGCGAAAGCCGATGCATGCGCCGTTCCACACGCGTCGTCTGCGCCTCCCACCACACGGTCTTCCGCTCCTACCTTCCTGCAGTTCACTGGAGTGTGCTTGCCGCACTCCTCATCCTCGCCTGGCCGGGTGAACCGCGCTCCGCGGAGATCAACCTTCACCGTCGGTACCCCGTCATCGAAGCGGAGAATCAAGTCTGGGTCGGCACCCCCCACGGGCTCTACCGGTACAATCCGGACGATGACTCCTTCAAACGCGCATCCCCCTCTAGAAACGGAGTCGCTCCTGCCGTCAGGCAGCTCCACTACGGCGACGAATGGCTCTGGTGCATCCTGGACCACGGGCTGGCAGCGCTGCACATCCGGCTGAACGAGTGGCTCTTCTTCGACGTGACCAGCGGGCTTCCCTCCAATGCCGTCAACGGGCTGGCCCTGCAGGACGACACGGTCTGGATTGCGACCGACAGCGGTGTGGCACGCTACGACCTGCTGATCGAGGAGTGGGAGGCGTTCGGAGACGCACACGGCCTCTCGGGACGACCGGCGAGCGATATCGTGGTGCGGGACGGCCGGATCTGGATGCTCACCGATCGGGGTCTCTCGGAGTACGATCCCCAGTATGAGAGGTGGCGACACCACGCCATCGGTGCGGAAGGGGCACCGATCCCGGATCGGATGTTCCTTCTGGGTGATGAGGTGTGGCTTGCCGGCGAGGCCGGACTCGTTCGGTTCGACCCCGAGCTTCTGAGTCGACACCCCCACCTCCAGCCCTATCTCCGCCGAGACAGCCTCCTGGAAGTGGTGGTCGAAGAGGATCGCATCTGGGCGATCACCCGGCTGGGCCTGTACGTCTACGAGGCGGGCACCGAGGTCTGGCGGGAGTTCGAGGGGAACGCCTACCTCAGGACATCACGGCTGGCGGATGGGACGGTCGACCCCCGGAGCGTGTGGGTACTCACGGACCATAGCGTCCTGGCATGGGACCGATCCGAGAGGAACTGGGAGATCCTGGACTACGCCTCTGGCCTGACCGCCTCCAGCTACGAGTCCGTGTACGTGAACGGCGGCCTGGCGATCCTGCTGAACCCGGAGCACATAGACCACAGACGGTCACAACAGGACCCGTGGGTCAGCTATGCAACCGTGTCCAGGAAGGGCGGCAGAGAAAGGTCCTGGGGGCAGATCGCTCGAGACCTGTTCGACAACGAGGCGGGTGGCAGTATCCCTTTGGGCAACGCAACGTGGAGTTGGCAGGGAAGCCGGGCAGCGGTGATCCACGAGCACAGGCAGTTCTTCACGCCTTCCGGGGGAGGCGATCCTCACAGGATCTGGGGAGAGCGGCTGGACGTGAAGAACCGGCTGACGTTCGGGGAGGAGAGAAGCCTGTCGGGCTTCTACAACAACGCGGACTACAGCGAAACGATGTACGGAGTCCAGTACAAGGCCCGTGGAGACGAGGTGGTGCGGGAGCTGGGGTGGGGGGATTTCCGTCGGGAGCAGGGCGAGGTCCCATTCGGGGAGCCGGCCAGCATCTTCGGAGGAAATGTGTGGCTTCAGGCCGGGCCGAAGACCCCGCGGTTCAAACGAAGCCGGTTCGGCCTGAAGGCCATGGCGGGCGAGTTGCGCTCTCGCAAGACCTACGAGTTCTACGAGGGTGCCGCAGATACATCGTCGGTCGTGTTGAGGGACCTGGATTATTCGCGCAACGAGTTCTATGCCATCCCCGACCTGATCTCCGCGCACGACCCACCGGAAGGCATCCGGATCTACGTGGACGATCTCGTCGCTGGAAACAACACGGCCCGAACGCTGGCCCGTCACACTGTCGCCGGGGTCACCGGGGATTACGACCTGTGGAGAGAGGGCGAGGACTTCCAGTTCTACTCGAAGGCGAACGTCATCCGGTTCTACAGGCCGGTTATGTCGGGCTGGACCCTGGTCGCTGCATACACCTCAAAGGAGGGACCCGGCGAGTCGGTCCTGCAGCACGGCGGGATAGTCTCTACGGCCCGGCGGAACATCTACCATCTGGGTGGCGCCGGCATCATCCCCTTCACCTTCGATCTGGCCATCACCGACACGTCGGACACGTCGGTGCCGATCGCCCGCTTCGGAATCGACGACGACGGAGATGGACGCGCCGATCCGGAGTGGGTCGACTTCTCGAACGGTCTTCTTATCCTCCCCGGGGCCTCTCCCTTCCCCGACTCGGTCTACGATCCGGCCCATCCGCGCTCGCACTACAGATTGGTGGCTCGCTACCAGACCGAGCGGTCGCTGATCCAGCTGAAGCAGCGACATCTCGTCCGGGGCAGCGAGGTGCTGAGGCTAGATGGCCTGGCGGCTGCCAGCGGCAGGGACTATGTCCTGGACTACACGAACGGCACCCTCGTTTTCGTGCGGGAGGAGGCCGTAAGCACGGACACCCGGATCGAGATCGAGTACGAATACTATGCCGGCGAGGACGCCGAGCGGGTTCGGGCGGCCACCATGAGCTGGAGTCCGTCGGACCGCTTCACTGTCCAGGGCGACTGGCTTCAGTTCACGGCCGAGGACTCGGCGCATCCCGGTACAGAGGGGGTGCGGGACCTCCTCTCTCTCCACGGCGAGTTCCGCGAGACCCTTGGGGCCTTTGACCTGCGGATCACGCCCGGCCTGGCCTACAACCCCAGGACGGGCTCCCTGGCGGGGAGCGATGTCGAGGCGTGGCTGAGCTCGCCCCGGCTCCGGGTCCGGTCGTACCATAGGAGCTACACACAGGACTACCAGAACCTTTATCGCCCCCAACGGGTGGTGGGGGACGTGCGGTCTGCGGCAGGGCTCTCCTCTTCCCTTGATCTGCGTGACGATCTGCGCTTCACCGGAGAATGGCAGAGGTCGCGGGGATCGGCCGCGTCCCACGGGGTCACCCCTACGGACCGAGCCGCCGGTCTCGGCCTCCTCTTCCACAGGGCGCGCTTCCCGAGCCTGCGTCTGGACCTCCAGAACACGGAGACCCGAGGGGGAAGCGGCACCTCGCGAAAGACGCTGCTTCAGACCCGATTCGTCTACCAGCTGCCCAAATCGTGGTGCCGCAAACTCTCCCTCCGGCGGCTGAAGGCCGAAGCCCTGCTGCGTGTGGGAAGACGGTCCGGATCCAAGACCTCCGGCCGCCAGGCGTTTCACCTGGGCCACTTGCGGCTGAACACGACGATCCGCGAGCAGGTCCAGGGCACGCTGATCTACCGCCAGAGCGACCTGGACGACGCACCGACAGGTGGACGGCGGCGCCCCCTCCTGCGGTCGGAACGATTGCTGGTCGATCTCGTGCACGAGAAATGGCGCCCCATGCAGCTGAACGTCCGGGCGGAGAATCGGGTGTCTCAGTATTTCCATTCGGGCTCCGCCACCAGGGAAGCGGGCCTGCTCCAGTATGCCCAGCTCAACCTCAGGATGTCGCCGGGCCAGGTCTGGAGTCGGCTGGCACCATTCCATTTCGATCTCGATCTGACCCAATCGCTCACCGGATCGGGAAACACCGACGAGGAAATGGGCTCCAGGGTGTGGCGCCTGTTCAGCCTGGACCGCCGGAGACTCCAGGACGCCCAGGTCGGACGCACCGTCGCACTCAGGAACGAACTGCGTCCCGGCACCCGATGGTTCTTGCACAGCCTGATCGAGAGGAGTCGGCAGGAGCTGGCGGCGGCGAGCGCCTTTGTGAACCGATACTGGCGCTGGACAGAGAAGCTGGACATGAAGCTTGGATACCGGACCCGGCTCAGCCTTCAGTACCGCCAGGTTCATCGGGCCCGGAGCGGCCAGAGATCCGACTGGACCATCGAGCCTTCCGCCTGGATAGAGAGACGCTGGACCGCGGGGCTCCAGAACACCCTGTACCTGCGCTATCGTCGCCTTCAGGAGGATGATCGGGACGTGCGAGAGGGACTTCACGACTGGGAGGCACGGACCGACCTGATCTGGAGGCGACAGGGCTTCCTGCGGATTCGACGCCTGGAGGCCCGACAGAGCCTCTCCGCGGCCCACCGACGGGGAAGCGGCACCAGCGACGAGACCACCTATCAGTTCGGATCGAGCACTGCGCTGGACCTCTATCCCCTTCACTCGATGATCCTGCGCCTGCGTCTGGACCTGGGCAGATACGTCGATTGGGTCTACCCGCAGAACGACCTCACCGATCTGACCTTCAGCTTGAGGCTACTCTTCCGGTTCTGATGTTCCTTGCGCTTCGGCTACCGAAACGAGAAAGGGCGCGACGGTGTCGC
>JASLMQ010000437.1 GCA_030746455.1 Candidatus Latescibacterota bacterium | reverse complement strand
ACCATCGACGACGCGCACACGACGGACCGGGACGACGGGCTTTCGATTCAGTGGGATCCAGACGGCTCCTGTCGGGTGGGCGTCCACATCACCGATGTGGCCTCTCTGGTTCCGGGCGGGTCGGAACTGGACAGGGAGGCGATGAACCGTGTCTCGAGCCTGTATTTCCCCGACCGCAGGATCGCCATGTTTCCGCCGGCGATCTCCGAGGGGATCGGAAGCCTGCACCCCGATGTGCCCTGCCTGGCCCTGAGCGTGGGTCTGGTCGTGACCGAGGACGGGTCGGTCGGGGACGTGGAGATCTTCCCGTCGGTCATTCGGTGCGCGGAGAAGCTGACCTACGAGGAGGCCGATGCTGTCCTGGAGGATTCGGGGCACCCGTTCCACCTGACCCTTGCCGGCCTGCGCCACGTGGCGCAGACCCACTGCGGGAAGCGCCTTCGGGACGGCGCGATCTCACTCGAGCGCACCGAGCGGGTCGTACGGGTGTCGCCCGGTGGCGAGATCACGGTCGACACCCGGGTCCGGACCTCCCCGGCCAATTTCCTGGTCAGCGAGTTCATGATTATGGCGAACGTGGCCATGGCCCGCTTCTGCAGAGACCGGGGAATCCCAACGGTCTACAGGACCCAGGTCGCGCCTGACCTCACCGATCTGCAGGAAACGGACAACGAGATTCTCAACCGGTACCGCATCCTGCGACGCATGCGGCCGGCCTCGATGAGCGAAGATCCGGATCCACACAGGGGGTTGGGTGTAGACCTCTACTGCCAGGCGTCTTCGCCACTGCGACGCTATCCCGACCTGGCAATCCAGCGCCAGATCCTGGCCGCTCTTCTCGACGCTCCCCAGCCGTATGACGCGGAGGGGATCCAGGAGGTCCTGTTCCAGGCGGACGAGCGCATCCGGGATATCGGGCGTCTCGAGGCACGAAGGGAACGGTACTGGCTCTACCGGTATCTCGAGCGCAGGATCGGAGAGACGTTCGAAGCGGTCGTGCTGGACTCCTGGGGACGCGGGAATCTCGTCGAGATCGTGGCGTATGGCCTCAGGACGGATGTGAAGCCGGCGGGGCCGGTCGAAGAGGGCGATGCCATCGAGGTGAAGCTGACGCGCACCGACCCGTGGGGGGACAGCATCCAGTTCAGCCACGTTCCATAGAGACCGGCGCTAGAGCTGTACCAGAGGGAATGAACCCTTCTAGGCTGTCCAGTGTCGCAATGGTGTTGACACTTTAGCTTCTCCCTTTGGCACCCCAGAAGATGTCGGATGGTCTGCGTCCCTTGGTGCGGTAGCCGAAGTGCGGTCGTTCGTCGTTGTAGTAGAGCAGGAATCGTTGAAGTGACCGCTCGAGTTGCTTACGCGTCGTGAAGAAGCGTCTTCTGAAGGCGATTCTCCAGTGTTCGTGGAGGATGGTACCCTGCAGCCGTTCTACAAAGCCGTTGGTCCAGGCGTGTCGCGGCTTGGTTCGTGTGTGCTTGATACTCAGCTCGTCACAGGCCTCATCGAAGTCAGCCTTGAACTCGCTGCCCCTGTCGGTGAGGACCCGCTGGATCGGCCAGCCTGCCTCTCTGAAGGAGGCAGCCAGATCTCTCAAGAAGTCTGCAGCATTGCTTGCGTTGTTGGCCGGCAAGATCCTTGCCGTTGCGAAGGAGCAGGCGGCATCGCACGCAGTGATTTGCCAGACTTTGCCGACACCTTTGAGCTTCCCGATGTAGAAGGTGTCCAGGCAGACCAGGTCACCCGGATATTTGCTGTGAACGTGCCGTTTGAGGCGCCTGGCCTTCTGCAACTCCCGGCGTGTCCGTTCCGTCAGAAGCCCGGCTCGACGCGCACTGTGGCGTTCCAGCAGGGCCATACGCTCGACGCGTGTGCCCAAGCCCGCACGCTTCAGAGCACGATAGATTGTGCTCGGCGATAGATACCGGCCCTGCCGGGCTAACAGGTGCGCGTAGAATGCAGGCCCACGTGCCGGATATCGCCTACCGCCAGAGCCAGAATCGACTGCTCGTCCTGCAGACTCAGAGCCGGCGGGCGACCTCGTGATGCCGAACGGCGGGTCGGATGGAGACCATCAGCACCATACCGCTTGAACCGTGACTTCCACCGGTAGAACACCGTGCGGGAGATACCAAGCTCCAGACACGCTGCAGTCACGTTCCTAAGCACCTTCGCTCGTTGTAGCGCATGAAGCCGGAATGACTGTACCTTATCCTCGAGGGTCATCGACGGTCCTCCGGGTTAAGTTGCGGCCAAACAACTCTTCCGAAGGATCCTAGGTGATCCTCGCTCTTTAGGGAATAGTATCCTTCCCAACTGTCAACAGTAATATGAAATGATTCATTCTAGGCGAGGACGGATCGGACCATGGTCGACGACGTCGAGCGGCAGGACGAGGAGTGGAGCGGGGCGGTGGAGTTCGCGCACGAGGAGGAGGAGCGACTGCTGGACGTGCTTGGCGGCGTGAAGATCTTCCAATACCTCAGCATGGAGGAACTCCGTCAGGTCGAGCGCATCGTGCACCGGCGGACCTATCTTCCCAACGAGACCGTCGTTCAGCAGGGCAACCCCGGCGTGGGGATGTACATCGTGCAATCGGGGAGCGTGAACGTCGTCCTGGAGACCGGCGAGGGGGGCGAGATCCCGCTGGCGACGCTTGGAGAGGGCCAGTTCTTCGGTGAGATGTCTCTCCTGGATGGGGCGCCCCGTGCCGCATCGGTCGTGGCGGCCGAAAGGGCCAGCGTCATCGGGTTCTTCCACGCCGATTTGATGGACCTCATCGCGCGCGATCCCCGCCTTGGGCACAAGATCGTGCACCAGATCTCCATCCTAATGGCGGAGCGCCTGCAGAGCACTCTGGCGGACTACAGGACCGTGCAGCGACAGCTGCGGGCGCTCGAGAAGACGGTCGAGGACGAGGATGGATAGGGGCCTGCGGGACCACGTGCGTGCAGACGACTAGGGGCGCTTGCCGATTCCGGCAAGCGCCCCTGTCTCGTGCGGGCGGATGGAGATGTCCCCCGGATCGCCGCCGATCCGGCGCTCAGGATGTGTCGCCGAGGAGATCGCCGATCGCGGCGAGGATGTCTTCCGGCTTGAAGGGTTTGGTGAAGATGCGGGAGGCACCCAGGTCTTCCGCGAGGGGCAGGTAGTTCTTCCCCGTCAGTCCGCCTCCCGAGATGGCGATGATGGGAACATCTGGTGAGACTTTCTGGAATTCTCGAATCGTCGCCAGCCCCTCCTTGCCCGGCATCACGATGTCGGTGATTAGCAGATCCGCGGGGCTCTGACCGTGAAGGCGCATCCCTTCTTCTCCGTCGGACGCCTGGACCACGTCGTGGCCTTCATCTCCCAGGAGCTGATAGAGCAGGGCTCCCATGAAGGGGTCGTCTTCGATGACGAGGATTCGGGCCATCGCGTGCCTCGCGTGCCGGTGTGTAGAAGGGCTGCTTCGTTGCATGTATGCTAAGACAAATGCCAACCCAGATCAAACCGGATCCGCGATTCTGTGGCAGGCGCTGACAAGGGGTTCGGCGGCTTATGGGAAGTGGTTGGGTATTTCCAGATGCTCCCCGTGAGCAACACCCATCAAGACCTCCTGTGTCGAGATCTCCGATGAGCCATCGGACGGCGTGATGCGTCGGTGTGTGC
>JASLMQ010000436.1 GCA_030746455.1 Candidatus Latescibacterota bacterium | reverse complement strand
CGCGGGAGACCGGCGGGACGACGCTTCTGGCCGCGCACCGGAAGGGCGTCGAGGGACTTCCACTGGATCGGCTTGCGGACCAGGCTATCGTTGTCGATGGACTCCGGGACGATGGCATCTATACGGGCGCTCGCGACGCGTTCGTGTCGGACCGCCCGACCCTCGCCGTCCTCCACCTGATCGAGATCGATGAGGCCGGCCATGCCTTCGGTCCCCGGTCCGCAGAGGTCCTCCGAGCCGCCGCCGAGACGGACCGGCGTCTAGCGGATCTACTGGCCCTGCTGGCCGACTCGGGCTACTCGGTGCTGGTCACGGCCGACCACGGGATGCACGAGATCGCACAGAACGAGAAGGGCGAGCGAGGCACACACGATGGTTCTGTCGAGGATGACCTGTGGGTACCTCTGGTGTGGGCCTCTGCGGAACAGCTCGAGGAATTGGTGGATAGCTAGCCGCGGGCCGGGGCCCTGCAGCACGGGCATCCGAATGTCGGACGCAAATGAGAGGGGCGACCGGCCTTGACAGGCCAGTCGCCCCTCTTCGTATACGCGTGGTCAGTCCAGCGGAAGACGCTAGACTTCGTCGGAGTAAGGAATCAGCTTGCGACCGCGGGTCGGATGCCGCAGCTTCCGAAGCGCCTTCTCCTTGATCTGTCTGACCCGCTCTCGGGTGAGTCTGAACTGGATGCCGATCTCTTCCAGGGTGAGCTCCGGTGCCCCCCCCAGGCCGAAGTAGAGACGGATGACCTCGCGCTCGCGCTCCTCGAGGGTGCTCAGTGCCGCCTCGATCTCCGCCTCGAGAGAGTTCTTCAGCAGCAGCGTATCGGGGGCCTCCTGGTTGTCGTCCGGCATAATCTCGAGCAGGCTGTTCTCTTCGTCGTCGCCGAACGTGGCGTCAAGCGAGAGGATGCGTTGCCCGCTCGTGAGGGTGTCGACAACCTGGTCGACCGATATCCCCAGCTCTTCCGCGATCTCTTCCTCAGGGGGTCGTACCGAGGTCTCCTGTTGCCGAGTGTTTGTGTAGCGTGAGATCCTGCGAAGCAGATCCACGCGGTTGAGGGGAAGCCGAACCACCCGGGAGTGTTCTGCCAGCGTCTGCAGGATGGACTGGCGAATCCACCAGACGGCATAGGAGATGAACTTGAACCCCTTGGTCTCGTCGAAACGCTCGGCAGCCGTGATCAGCCCGATGTTGCCGGTGCTGATGAGATCCACCAGGGGCACCCCCTGGTTCTGGTACTCGCGGGCAACGGTGATGACGAACCTCAGGTTCGCTTCCACCAGCTTGGCCCGGGCTTCCAGGTCGCCCTTCCTGATTCGGCGCGCGAGGATGACTTCCTCGGCTGCAGACAACGGCTGGGATGCGGCTACATCCTCGAGGTACCTGTGCAGGGAGTCCTTCACGTCTTCGAATGCGATGCCATCAGCTTTCGCCACAGTGACTACCTCGAACGGTTGGGGGATGAACAGGAGGAGCGCTGGAGCGCCAACGGGCGAAACGGATGCTGCCGAACGGGGTCGGCATGAGACTGATGCGGCGTTCAGGACTCGGCGCCGCCGTGAATACTACGAAACGGGGCTCGCGTGATATACCAGATCGAGTGATTGATGTCAAGTGAAATTCGGGAGGCACGCGCACCGGGAGCCGGCGGGCCAGCGGGCGTCGAGTGTCGGCGCCCGGGGCTCCTTTGCGTGCCGGCCATACCTTGAAAGTATCGGCACCCAGACCGCCAAAGTCAACCCTAAGGGCTCGTCACAGAACAAACGGTCAACTTCAGTGGGTAGTCGATGGGTGGATGGTGTAGTTCCAGTCACCGTGGAAGTCGTGCGGGGCGAGATCGATCTGGTCCATTTGCGCATCGGTCACTTTGACCCCTTGAGGATAGGTCCGTTTGTCGATCTCTGACCGAACACGGAGGCCCGCTTCGGTGGTCGTCCCGGCAATGAGGTTTACGGTCGCGGCCAAGCTGACGAGGGGTTTGCCTCGCCAGTTCATGGCGAT
>JASLMQ010000435.1 GCA_030746455.1 Candidatus Latescibacterota bacterium | reverse complement strand
GAGTGGCCATCGTCCGGGTCCCGTCCCGAATGTGGGCGAGATGGGAGTAGAACGCCGGCCACATCTCCATCCGCTCCAGTCCCTCCGAGGCGGCCTCCACCTCCTCCACCCACATCGTCCCCACCATTTTCGCCATCTCGCTGGGCTCATCTAGATCCTGCCCATAGCGTGGCAGCCGCCTCCGGATCCGCTCTCGGAGGATCTGGTTGTCGGCCCAGTCATCGGCCAACAGCCTGACGAAGGTGTCCAGGTGGATGCTCTGCTCCTCGAACACGACCTGACGAATGGCCAGCAGCGAATCCACCGTCGTGGCCACTCCGGAGAAGTAGTGATTCAGATGGCTGACGGGGGCCGCCCGCCAAGCTGTTTCTCGCTTGTCGAGACACGCCTTCATCAGACACGACGCCAGCACGGGGCACGCATCCGCATGCAGCTGCTGCCACCTGCGCTCGGAGCGCTCTCGAGCCCCACGCAGGTAGTGCCTCATCTGCATCCGGAGCGCGTCCAGGAACTGCTCGAAGCTCGAGATCTCCGCTGGAGCCGGAGTCTCGGCCCCGGCCGCCTTTCCCGTAGCCGGATCAACGCCGCCGTTCATAGCCAGCAAGAGCAGTTTAGGGACGTTGTGGAAGCCTCCGGGGCCGCTCCCCGCTTCGTGGCCGGGCACGATTGAGTTGTGGCAGGCGCTGTGCGCGTATTGGTACGCCGCCTCTTCAGACACCCCCTGACACACGAGCGCCTTCACAACCGTCTCGTCGTTGTAGATCGTCACTGGCAGCCGGTCTCGTACGAGGTCCGCAACCACCCGCTTGAATGATTCGTCCATACCTGGATGGTAGCGTACCAGCAGCGTGGGCTCCTTGTAGCGCAGCAGACGAATCGCGTCGGCGATGACGAAGGACAGGTCGTTCACGCTCGAGCGGCCGTCTGAGTCCATCCCCCCTACGGTCGCATAGAGGTGGGTGTACTTGCAGGGAGTGCGACGAACACTGTCGTCATAATCCGTGCCATGTCCGCTCATCTGCGACAGCCGAAGGAAGAACATCGCAATCAGGCAGACGGCATCCTCTCTGGACAGGACGCCCGCCTCCAGGTCATTCTGATAGTACTCCCACAGGTACTGATCGACTCGGCCGGGCGTGATGTCCCGTCCCCCAATCAGGCACGACATCGTCATATGCACGATCTGGATCAGCTGAAGGGCCTGGACGAAGTCCGTCGGCGGATCCCAGGCGACCGCCTCACAACGGGCAGCCCCGGCCTCCAGCTCTGCCTTGCGGGCGGGGCACGACTCGGCTTCGGCCTGCCGACGCGACTCAGCCGCGTATCGCCGGACGAACCGCGAGACCGACGTCATCGCCTCTCCCATCGCCTCGAGGAGCGCGCGCTGATCATCTGTATTGTCCGACCGCTCCAGCTGATCAAGGGCGTACCGAGCGATGCCGCCCAAACCGTGCTCGAGCAGCCAGCCCCATTCGGGTACGAAGATCCCTATGCTATCCAGAAGGCCCGGTAGACCAGGGTCACTGAACAACTCCGGCGACCGCGCAATCATCTCCTCGCTGTCGGCGTTGGGTACCGTCTCGGGCATCCGACCCAGCAGGATGTCCTCCGGCTCGATGACGACCGAGATCCCCTCGCACAGGTCACGCAGGAAGGCCGTCTGGCGTGGGATCCTGGGCATATCACCGTACGCACTCCGGGCGGCCTCGAGAATGTGCGCACGCTCCATGCACACGGACAACTCGTCCTCCGCGTGCCTCTTGTCGCGGAGACGCGCAAGTCGCTCACCTGGATCTAGCCCGGGTAAGACACCGCTTCCAGTCTCCGATTTGTCTCCAATGACCACAGCCATAGTATCTACCTTTCCTTGCGTATGGGTACGCATTCGGCCCGCACCTATATCCCTTAGACAAGTTCCACTGTGATTCGTTCGCCTTCACGCATCGCAATCACGACAGCACGCGCTTCGGTTGTCAGCCGGTCCCCATCGGGCGTCGGGACAGAGACCTCTCCGTCGCCAGTGATGAACGCAACTACTGTGTCACCGACTCTCAGGGCGTCCAGACCGTCCTTGCTCAAGTCTTCCACCTCCGTCGGGGCCTGCCTCGCATCACCGATGAGTAGGGGAACGAGGAAGGTCGCCTGCTCGACGGGTCCGGATCGCAGCTCGAGCATGCCCAGCTCGGCGTCCGCCTTGGGTGTGAGGTCGCGCGTCGGATGGACGTATAAGGGAAGATACCTGGAGGTCTCGCCCGATGCAGGCTGGGGAAGGACCGGGCTCACCACGAGCTGCGCTCCTCCCCGCACGATCGTCCAGGGGCCTTGATCCCCTTCCCCGATGATTTCCCCAATGTGATGCAGCAGCCAGGAGAAGGTTCTGGGCCGATCGGCCTCGAGGCGGTCGTGGATCACCACGAGATCGCGGCCGGCCAGTACGATCGTTCGTTCGAATCGCCCGAGCCCAAGCTCGGGTGGATACGCATCCGACGGATCCGCGGCGATGATCGAGATGTCGCCCTCATTCGCCAGGCCGGTGATTCGCGCGCGGCCCGGCGTTGGGCGCGGCCACATTTCCCCATCGGCGTACTGTCCCTGGCCGTCGACGAGAATCGTGTTGTGGTTGCGTGTGAGCTTCTCATACGTGTACCCCGGGTCGTGGGCCAGAAGCTCTCCCCGGCCAAAGAGCACGAAATGGCCCTGCTCGGGATGGTTGTGGCCGGTTCCGCCTACGTCGTAGCGGTCGCACATCTCTGCCCCGAAGTGTCCTCCCAGCGGCCGGCTGACCACTGCCAGACAGGTCGCGTCGGCATCCCACGCCGTGCGCGCGAAGACCGTCTCTATATCTGGATAGTACTCCGCTTGCGGCAGGGTCTCTTCGGGTCGCTCAGGCTCAACGGTTGGGTCGGCCCACAGCAGATGGAAGGCGTGAGATGAGGGGACGGGGCAGAGCGCGTCCGCCATTCCCATCACCACCGGGTCGCGGTACCGCTTCGCCTCCCACAGCATCAGGTGAACAGAGGGAGGGCCCTTGGTGGGAGACGTGTCCTCCAGGGGCGCCGACCGGGCAAGGCCCGGCAACATGTGATGGAAACGGAACGCGGCCTGTCCCTCGAGGCCCTGGTCTGCAGAGGGCACACGCAAGCCGGTGAGCTGCTCGTAGAGATCCACGAGCTTGTAGAGCGTGGACATCGAGTAGTCCCAGTACCCGGGGCCCTCGTGGAATCCCCCGTCGGGGCTGAAGGTCAGGAAGACTCGCTCGCACCGGTCCCATGTCCAGGCCAGCCACTGCCGGGCCTGGGATACCTCGTCGTACACGGCTCCAGCGGCAAAGGCCAGAGAGAGATGAGCGAACCAGAAATGGTTCTGCTGGTAGGATAGGCGGCCGCCGGTTCTGCCCTGAAGGGACAGATCGTACACGTGCTTCGCCTGTCGGCACAGCAACTCACACACCGCAGCGCGCAGGTCCTCGGGAAGATCGTCGTAGAGCCAGTCGTAGGTAAGCGCCACCCCCTCCATGAAGTACTCCGCGTCCAAATCGGCCCCCACGTGTGGGTAGGTGGTCGCCATCTCCAGCCACACCACCAGCCGATCGAACTTCTTCTGGTCTGGCGCAAGCAGCTGCGACAGGGCGTAACCGGCCAATCGGGTAAAGGCCCCGCCGTTGCGCTGACCCTCCACGAACGGAGGTGGGTCGCCTTCAAGAGCGCCTTCGGGCTCATAGTACCGTCCGACGACCCCATCGCTCGCGCGTTCACGTAACCCGTCGATCTCGTCGGGGGTCAGGAACAATCGGGGGTGTTGGCCCGCACGCTCGGCAACCATGGGCTCACGCGGAACGCGGACCAGGTCCCCAAGTCCCACTTCCTCGTCGGATTCGAGGAGGGCGCCCCCATCGAGCATCGGCACCTCATCCAGACGCTGGTGGTCCACCCCCGAGAAGGGCCCGGTCACCACCGGCAGAGTCATTCGGTCTCGCATCGTCAGCCCTCCGTTACGGTCCTCCGGCGACACGTGCCTCTGTTCCGTCTAGCCGCCGATCGCCTCCAACAGCCTTTCCGCGACTAGCCGCTCTTCACCCGGCCGCATCGTCTGCGGGTTGATGGTCAACACCCCGTCCTTGCCACTCCCGAGGAAGATGCGCGGCGAGCCCTCGGTGAGGGCCTTCCTCACCTCCGCACCGCTCCTGCCCGCATCTGACAACCTAATCGCGAGCCGTCTGCCCTCTGCGGTACGCGTATCGTCGTACTGCTCCGTTTCGACGCCGGGAATCCCGCGTAGGCACCCCTCGATGTGATCCAGCTGCCCCTCCCAGCGTGCCCGCTCCTTGTCGTGATCCCGGTTGATGTACAGCTCTACCGCAGCCAGCAGCCCGACGATCTCCTCCTTGCCGACCTTCATTGGCCTCCCGACTCCCGGGGACTGGCTGTTCAGATAGGCAGCCTCGATCAGGTCGGAGCGCCCCATGAGCAGCCCCGTGCACTGAGGGCCACTGAGTCCCTTGCCGCCACTGAAACCCACCAGATCGATCCCGAGTGCATTCAGGCGCCTCAGGTTCTCCGGCGGCGGCAGCTTGTCCGCCGCATCCACCATCACCGGAACCGAGGCACGCCTGCCGATCGCCAGGATTTCATCCAGGGGGATCGGCCCGTCGTCATGCACCGAGGGAAGGTACAGCAGCATCGCCGACCCGTCTCCGACCTTCTCTTCCAAAACTGCTACGTCGGCGCACTCGACGATTTCCCCCCCTGCATTCCTGACGTATCTCACCCATGGCCACCCTGGGGTCGGGGGCATCAGCACCTCGTTCTTAAAGCCAGAAGCGTCGGGCAGCCGTAGGATCCTCTCCTTCTCGCAACTCGCCATACAGGCCGCGGCAGCGAGCACGATCGATCCGGCTGCGCCCGACGTCACCAGCGCGGCCTGAGCCCCGGTGAGTTGTGCCAGGCGCTTCCCCACTGCGCGATGCAGCTCGTCGATCTGCACGTACGCGCCGGCCGCATCTGCCATCGCATCCAGCACCTCGGGCGGCATCAGGCTGCCGCCCAGGCGTGTGACGTGCCCCGTCGCGTTGATACACCCCGTCAGGCCGAGGCGCGCGTACACGTCAGGGGTACTGTAAGCGTACTCCATCTCTTGCCGATCGCTGTCGCTATGCCGGGGATCACCCATGGTCCGCCATCTCCCGAGTCAGATCGAATACGCGCAGCATGTTCTCGCCCAAGCACTTCACGATGTCTGATTCCTCGTGGCCGCGTCGAAGCAGCTCGTAGGTCAGCAACGGGATCTTCGAAACGTCCTCCATATGGCGTTCCAGCAGCCCGGTCCCGTCGAAGTCAGATCCGATCCCGATGTGGTCCCAACCCACCAGGTTCACCACGTGCTCGACGTGGTCCACGATATCCTCGTGAGTAGGGTAAGGAATGCCGTGTTCAGAGAGGAACTGCATCCGCAGGTCGTACTGCGTTTCAAGATCCCCGGCGTGTTTAGCCTCCAGATCCTCAACGAAATCGCGGAGAAGGGGTTGTACCTCATCCATGAACCTCGGATAGGCATCGGCATTGCCCTGGTGAATCAACCGCGGAGAGAAGTTCAGGCTGATCACGCCTCCCGTGGCCGCCAGGTCCCGGATCAGGTCGTCGGACAGGTTGCGCTCACCCAGGTGGTCGCACAGCGATCGGCAGTTGGAGTGTGAGGCGATAACCGGCCCTCGGCTTAGCTCGAGGACCTGGGTCGATCCCTTGTCAGAACAATGGGTGATATCTGGCACGACCCCGACGCGGTTCATCTCGAGGACGATCTCGCGGCCCAGCTCGCTCAAACCACCCCACCGCTCCTCCCCTGTCGACGAATCGATCAGCTCGTTGGACCAGGCGTGGGTCAGGGTGATGTACTGAACGCCCAACCGCCGGAAGGACCTGAGCGCACGCACGCTTCCCCCGAGCATGTCGGCGGCCTGCATACCCAAGACCACAGCAATCTTCCCGGTCCCCACGATCCTTCGAACGTCGGCCACCGTCAAGGCGAGCTCGACTTCGTCGGAGTGACCCTCGACCACGTCGGTCAGGATCACGTCCACGTGCTCTAGCCCCCGTAAGGGAGACTGCACGGCGTCCGCTTCCGACCGGGCCGGCGCGCAGGCCATCATCCCCAGGACGTTGACCGCCCCTTCGCGTACCCGCGGCAGATCGAGATGGGCGGTGGCCGCATAGTTCAGGTCGGGGTCCTCCCGGCCCTGCCATCGCCTGCCGAAGTCCCTTCCGGGCTGGATGAGCCGCAGGCTGCTCATCACCCCCAGGTTCAGAACGATGCGGGATCGGTGGATCTCCATCGTCCTGGCCCAGACGTCAGGATCGATCTGCAGTTGCTCGCCCCATTCCGGGAGCTCGACCGAACGCATATTCCTCCCTACTTGGTGGAGGTCCCAATCCGGAACCACATGGCATCTCTCAGACGACACTTCAGATCCCCGAACGGCTAGACTGTATCGGCCAATGGCTCAAGCTCACGGATCTCAGCGGCTCTCTCGCTACGCATGGCGTGCCAGAGATCCCAGTCAAGCTGGAGGCCAAGCCAGAAGTCAGCAGACATTGAGAGCACACGCGCCAAGCGCAGCGCAGTATCAGGCGTCACGGCCCGCTTGCCACGGATGATCTCGTTGAGCCGCGGAAAAGACACTCCCAGTCGCACGGCGAACGCCGATTGGCTGATCCCCATGGGCTTCAGGAACTCCTCCAGGAGCATTTCCCCAGGATGCGTAGGGGGCCTTCCCGACGGAAGCCGTCGCCCGGTCAGGTCTGGTCGTCTCTCCGGCCTACGTCTTGCTGAACGAGAGCTAGTGGTAGTCGGTGATTTCGACTTCGCTGGCATAGCCTGCCTCCCATCGAAAGCAGATGCGGTATTGGTCAGAGATTCGGATGCTGTGCTGTCCTGCCCTATCACCTCTCAACCGTTGCAGCCGATTGCCAGGCGGCACGGACATCTCGCGCAGGTCACGCACCCTGTTGATCTGGTCCAGCTTCCGCCGGGCAACCGGCCATTGGTCTGTAGGGCACACCTGTCTGGCAGCCCGGGTATCGTGCCCGTCGTAGACGTCCTCAGTTCCACGGTTATGGAATGAGACTATCATATATCACATTATAACGACTACCGATATAGAAGTCAATGCACTCCGACCCAGAGACGAGCCCATATCCACGGTCTTCGCCTCTTCAGGCCGACCTAGACCGCGACAGAAGCCCAAAATCCTGTTCCAGTAGCGGACGCGTGATCCGGAACAGCTCTCGGATCCGGATCGCCTTGCAGTCGGACGCTCCGATCCAGGTCCTGCGCAGCGCATCCGCCTCGTCGTAAATGGCTTCCATCTTGGCGAAGTCGTTCGCCGACCCGTCCTGCCGTAGGTATTCGATCGACTTCGACGGCATACGGGTTCCATCCGGGAGGATGACAACAGAGCCCTCGAAGTTCCGATGTTTCCGATAGGGAACCCCCACGAACTCCTCCACGGCGTGGAGGGCCGTGCAGCACTGAAGGGATACCCCTAGGAAGACGACCCAGGCGTCCAGCTCCAGGAGGGCGTCGAAGGTGCTGCCGGGCCCGAAGCTGCTGACTCCCTCCCCCATCGCCGTTTCCGACTCGGGTCCCAGCGCCGCCACAGAGTGGCATATGTGCGTACTGCGGAGCACGCCCGGCCGCGTTCGGAAGGTCTCGGGAATCCGTCCGGTTTCGCAGGCCTTGTTCGCGACATCGAACTCGACGTGCTCCTGGGCGTGGAAATCCCCCCAGGTGAACGTGGGCAACACCAGCGTCCCGCCAGGCCCAATGGCATCCAGCAAGCCATCGATCACCGCGTCGGCTCCCCCCTCGACGTAGCCGAACGCGCTCAGCGAGGAATGGACCAGGATTGCATCCCCTGTCCCGATACCCATGGCCAGAATGCCGTCACGGATCTGCTCCCGGGGTACCGTCGGTACCGTCTGCGCCATCTGTACAACTCTCTCCTCGCGAAAATCCGATTCTAGCCGCCGCCCTACGCCGGCTGGTCCGGTCAGCAGGGGCGCATTTGGCCTGGCAGCTGCAGGACGGCCTCACTGCCGGAAGTATGGTCCACCATTCCCGCAGAGTCAAGCACAATCACCCGATCATCCCCCGATCATCCTCTCGTCGACGCCGGCATTCGCTCTTGACGGGTTGCGCGCGCAGACACATGCCGGTCCCGGAGTCCTGTGGACCGAGGGATACCCTCCATCTGGCTAGCTCAACTGGGACCGTTCCCCTCGAGAAAAACCGTTGACAACCCAAAATCGATGGGCTATATTTGCGATAGATCGAAGGAAACCGTTTCTGCGTCTTTGCAGTCGAATACCAGGTTGCGATGCGGCAAGGATCAGAACTACTCGATTCTTGCCCTTTTTCTTAGTCGGGCACATCGTGCTATGCGGAAAGGTGGTGAGTTCAGTTGGCAGAGGGACGAGTGAAATGGTTCAACGACGCCAAAGGCTTCGGCTTTATCGAGCAGGATGGCGGCGAGGATGTGTTCGTGCACTTCTCAGCCATCCAGTCGGAAGGCTTCAAGTCATTGTCCGAAGGTGAAGAAGTGACCTTCGACATCGTCCAGGGCCCCAAGGGGCTTCAGGCGGCCAATGTCGCGAAGCAGACACAGATGTAATCTGCCCTGATCTCAGACCAGGCTATTGCGGGGCGCCGTTCCCTTGCGGGATACGGCGCCCTCTTGTGTACCGTGGGCCGTCCGCCCTCGTGAAGGACCGGCAAAAGGCCTGTTCCGGGCCTTTGCCGCTGGACATTGCACGCCTTCATCGTTACTTTGTTGGGCATCGTTCACCACCGGGAGAACCATATGGCACTCAGCAAAGGACGACCCAACATCCTCGTCTTCGTCCCCCACGACCTGGGCGACCACCTGGGGTGTTACGGCCACGACACGGTGCAAAGCCCCTCGCTGGACCGGCTGGCGGCCAAAGGCCTTCGTCTGACCAGCTACTTCACCGCGGCCCCTGAATGCACGCCCAGCCGGTCGGGCATGATGACGGGGCTCTACACCCACCAGAACGGTCTGATGGGACTGTGCCACCGCGGATGGGAGCTCGCGCCCGAGGCACAACACCTGGCCCAGAGGCTCTGGAAAGGGGGATACGACACCCACCTCTTCGGGTTCCAGCACGAAACCGGCGGATCTCCAAGACGGCTGGGGTACAACCATACGCACTCGCAGCAGGGCTTCAAGGCTCCGGCGGTCTGCGGTGAGGTGACGGCGTTCCTCGAAAGCGACCTGGCCAGGGGCGAGAAACCGTGGTTTGCGCACGTCGGTTTCTCCCACGTGCATCGCCCGTGGGGCGAGGAATCGGCCTTCGATCCGGACCGAATCGGGGTCCCCCCGTACCTGCCCGACAATCCCGAGGTCCGAAGGGACCTGACCCATTTCCACCAGAGCATCCTGGAGATGGACGAGGCCATCGGAGGTGTGCTGCAGGCCCTGGAGGGATCCGGTCTGGCCGAGGACACCGTCGTCATCTTCACCACCGACCACGGGTGCCCGTTCCCTCGCGCGAAATCCACCTATTACGATCCCGGCATACGCCTTCCGTTCATCATGCGCTGTCCCGGGCGATTCGAGGGCGGGGACACGCAGGACGCGCTCCTCAGCAATCTGGATTTCACACCGACGGTACTGGAGCTGTGCGGCCTGCCCGTGCCCGACGACCTGGAGGGCAGGAGCTTTCTCCCGTTGCTGGAGGGAAAACCGTACGAAGAGCGAGAGGCGGTCTTCGGTGCGCTCTACTACGACGCGTTCTACGATCCTATCCACTGTTTGCGCACCCGGACGCACAAGTACATCCGCTCTTTCGCCGTCACCCCCGCCGGGGCCGAGGGTGCCGATCCGGAGGTGCTGGCCACCCACAAGACAGGCATCTGGATCCGAGCGGACGACAGCGACGTCCAGAGCAGCCTTTCCTGGCAGTCGATAGCGGACGGAGATCACCCCAAGCCGCCCGAGGAGGAACTCTACGATCTGACGGAGGACCCCCTGGAGCAGAGCAATCTGGCGGGCGATCCCGCCCACGCCAAGGTGCTGGAACGGACGCGCCGACTCATGCAAGAGATGATGGAGCGGACGAGCTCCCCCTTGCTCACGGGCCACGTATCACCCGATCTGTCGCGGACCCGGAACCAGCGGGGGTAGTGTTTCGATGAAGCTCAAGACGCGCACGATCGAGATTCTCAGCGAAGCTGAGATGGACCAGATCTGGGAGACGGCCCTGCAGATCTGGCCGAAGGTACCCCTGCGCGCAGCGGGCAATGAAGAGTTCACGCAGGCCGTAGTGGACTTCGGATGCAAGATCGACGGGAACAGAATTTGGCTTCCCGAATCCGTACGGGAGAAGGTGCTCGAGCGTGTCGCCCAGGAGCGGGAAAGGAGGGGGCCTCCTCGCCCGGCCGAGGTCGAGAATGACAAGATCGGCCGCATCACGAACGGCCAGGCCTTCTACTGCTGCGGCATCCAGAGCGGAGAGGTGAGGCCCGCTACCACGCAGGACCTGGCGCAATGGTCCAGGGTTTGCGACACCATCCCGGACCTCCAGCGCGCCCACCCCACATACATTCCTCAGGATGTCCCGATCGCGTCGTGCGACGTTCACACGTTCGCAACGGTAATACTCAACTCCAGGCGACCATGTCGGGTGTCGGTGTTCGATGCCGACATGCTTCCCTTCTTCATCCAGCTGCAGGCCATCTGCGACGGAGGGACGGCTGCGGTCCGTCTGGATCCCATCTTCAACGTCACGTGCTATGCCAGTTCTCCCTCAACGATATCTCACGAGGCCATCGAAGTCGCAATGCGGGCCCGCCGGTCCCTGGGCAAGCCGTTTACCATCTCCGCGATGCCCGTTGTGGGAAGCGCCACCCCGACGACGCTGGCAGGTTCCCTGGCCCAGAGCACGGCCGAGTGCCTGACGATGAACGCCATCACCCTTGCGGTCGACGATCGGCTCAACGGATGGATGGAATCTCCGACCGTGATGGATATGAGGTCGGGCATGGCCATGATCAGCGGACCCGACTTCGCCCTGGTACGTCTGGCCTACGCCCAGATGGCCGCCTATGTCTTCGGGGGAACCTACTCGGGCACCGGGTCTTTGAGCACCACCTCCCCCATTCCGGGACCCCAGGCGGCAATCGAGAAGTGCCTTGACGCTATGTGGGGCTTCTGCAATGGCGTGCGCAGCTTCAGCTCGCTTGGCATCCTGGGCTGTTCCGACGCGGCAGGTGTGACCCAGTTGATGATCGACCTCGAGATCGTCAGCCACTTCGAGCGATTGGCTCGTGGCATCAGCGTCGACGAGGACCGCCTGGCGGCGGACCTCATCACGGAGGTCGCCCCCAGAGGCGCCTACTACCTGGGAGAGCCCCACACGGCCAGCCACTTCAGACAGGAGCTCTGGACGCCCGACCTGATGGTGCGTCGCTCCACCATGGCCTGGATCACAGACCCTTCGGACATGCTGGACAATGCTCGCAAGAAGGCCTTGCAGGTGGTCGAGGGCGCCGAGAACCAGTGTCCCCTCGACGATTCCCAACGCAGTCAGGTGGCGGAAATCCTGAAGGAGGCCGATGCCGTCGCACAGGAGAAAACCTCTCGCACACGTGTGAGTAAACCGTAGCCCCATACTGCCCCAAGGAGGCAAGAGATGAACAGTGACAACATGAGATCCATAGAGGATATCAAGGTCGACGAAACCAGCCTGTATCGGGAGGAGTCGATCACCGACCTGAAGGTCGCCTCGATTCGACGCCTGATACCGATCAAGCCCGATGGATCGACTGACGAGAGTCGTGATGTCATCTACATCGGCAGTACCCAGTTGATGACCCAGGCCGGGCTCCTTCCCGTGCAGTCCAGGATCGAGGCCCTCACCCTTCAGGAAGCGATTCAGAAGTTCCCCGAAGCCGTGAAGCAAGGCATCGAAAAGATGATGGAAGAGGTTCGGGAAATGCAGCGCCAGGAGGCCTCTCGCATCGTGGTTCCCGGGCAGATGCCGGGCGGAACCATTCCTCCGCAGGGGGGCGCTCCTGGAGGAGGCAAGATCCAGTTGGGATGACGAGGCGAACCGCAGAGACACCAGGGAGGGACACACCGCATGACTTCGAAGGACTTCACAGTCAAGGAAGTCGAACGCGTTCTTCTGAATATCCCTTTCCACCCCCGGTGCGCAACGGTCAAGGAGATCCGGGTCCCGGGCTGGTCTCTCGTCGAGCTGTGCATGGTCACGACCTCCTCCGGAGTTGTGGGAGTCGGTGAGACCATTACCAACTACACGTGGGGACGTACGGACGACCGATCCGCCAACCGAGCGGTCGGCCGGAATGTGTTCGACCTGCTGTGGGACGACGGCCTGGGGGCGGGCCTTCAGATGGCCCTGTTCGACGCCGCCGGCAAGCTGCTTGGGGTCCCGTGCAACCGACTGATGGGCGTGCAGCATCGCGATGCGTGTCCTGTCTCGTGGTGGGCGCAGGACATGACCCCCGAGGCCTGGGCAGCGGAGGCCACGGCCGCCGAGTCGGAGGGATTCACGTGCATGAAGGTCAAGGCCAGGCCCTGGTTCGATCCCGACCGCCAGCTCGAGGCCGTCTGCGCGGCCGTCTCGCCCCACTTCAAGCTGGATACCGACTACAACAGCACTTTGCTCGGGGTGGACATCGCCGCGCCGCTACTCTCCAAGCTGGAGCAGAAGCACGCGAATCTGGCCATCGTCGAGACACCCATTCCCCAGGCCGACGTGGCCGGCAATGCGGCACTGAGGCGTAAGATCCGAAGCCCGATCGCCATGCACATCGGGACGCCTCCGGTGATGACGGCCATCCGTGAGGGTGTCTGTGACGGATTCGTGATCGGCGGGGGTGCCAACCGGGTCATGAAGGACGGTATCCTCGCGGAGAAGGCCCAGGTGCCCTTCTGGCTGCAGATGGTGGGAACAGGTCTCACCACGACATTCAGCCTGCACCTCGGCTCGGTGCTCACGCAGGCACGGTGGCCCGCGATTCCCTGCATCAACATCTACTCGCACCCTGTCACCAAGGGCTTCAAGGTCGAAGGCGGATTGGCCCGGGTTCCCGAGGAACCGGGCCTCGGCGTGGAACTGGACGACGACGCCGTCGAGCGATTCCGAGTGGAGCCGGATTACACCAAACCCGCAATCCGGCAGATTCACACGATCCAGTGGCCGGACGGGCGTCAGACCCAGTATCCGGATGGAAGCTACCGTCAGCTCTTCCTCGACGGCAAGATCCCGGGCTTCCTCCCCGGCGTCTTCCTGGACGCGCGTCTGGACGACGGTTCGGATGACTTCGACCGGGAATACCGCGAGTTCTTCGGCGCCCAAGCCTGAGCCCG
>JASLMQ010000434.1 GCA_030746455.1 Candidatus Latescibacterota bacterium | reverse complement strand
TGGACTTGCTCGCTCACCCCCAGATCGTAGGGCGCCAGCCAGACGGTCGTGTCTATGGTGTAGCCGTCTCCCTCGTCGGTCTCCATCGAGCCCAGCTCGGCACCGCCTGTGTAGAACGTGCCCATCGCCTCGCCGCTGTGGGCCTTGAAGTAGTCGACCAGGAATACGGAGAGGCCGAAGACATCGTCGCCGGCCACCGTGAAGGGGAACTCGAAGTGCCAGCGGTCGCCTTCCGGATCAGGAAGCTTCCATCGCCGGGTGACATCGGGCACGGCCATCAGCGAGGCCTGGCGCGCCGGATAGATGGTAGACAGGATGACGACGATCATCACGAGGACCGATGAGGAGATGGCCGAAAGGGCGGAGTAGTTGAGGGTCACGCCTTCGAGCCATCCCTGCCACAGCAGAACCTTGGCAACCCCCTGTCCCATGAGGTAGCCACCCACGGTGCCGAGAACCGCGTATACACAGGCCTCGGCGATAAAGAGGAATGAGATGTGCACGGGGGCCAGCCCCACGGCCGAGTAGATGCCGATCTCGCGGAACCGCTCGTAGACCGACCCCATCATGGTGTTCAGGACGATGAGGGCCGCGATGAGGATGGGGATGAACAGGTTGCCCAACCCACGCATAGAGGTGTCGCCGAGCGAGCTGTAGACCGAGATCCTGATCTGTCCATCGGGGCCGGGAATCCCGGCGAAGAGCACGACCGAGAGCCGTGAGAGCAGGGCCTTTACCTGACCCAGGATGTCGACGTCCTCGTTGAACCGTATCGCCACGGACTGGAGCGGACTGCCGACCTCCCTGAGCAGGTAGTAGGGGATGATCACGATGTCGTCCGGGTCGATGTGCTCAAAGGGCATGATCTCGACCTCTGGCTGCTCGAGCCCCTGCTTCTCCCGCTTCTCCTGCGACATCATCTGGGCAATGGCCTCGTCGTCGGTGACCTCGAAGTCGGCAGGGCTGAGGATCTCGTCGTCCAGATCCCGGAGCTGCTTGAGCTTCTCGGAGTCGACCAGGCCGATCACGGTGAGCTGTTCGCCGAAGAGTCGCACCCTCCGGCGGCCCACGTCGTAGGCCGTGATCCCGAAGTGTTCGGCGATCTTATCCGGGAGAATGCAGGCCAGCTCACCCGGGCGGAACCAGCGCCCGGCCTTGAGGCATTTGTCGATCTCGGTGATGCGTGGCTCCTGGGGGGTCATCCCGAGAATGCCCAGGGAGTTGAAGGACTTCCCTTCGGACTCCACGGGGATCTTCTTCTTGTCCCGTGTGTAGTACCAGCTCCGGGGGGCCACGTCGGCCATACCATCGAAGTGGGTTTTGGCGTAGTCGAACGCGACCTGCTCGAGGGATCCCCAGAACTTGCTCCGGATTAGCACTCCGGGATACGCGCCCTGGGACTCGCGGAGAAGCTGGTGGAACTGCAGCGTCGACTTGATGGAGGTGAAGGACAGGACCGTGAAGGTGAGCAGCAGCAGCGTAGCGAAGGTCAGCCACGTGCGCAGCTTGCGCCGCTTCATGTTCGCGATGCCAAGATGGAAGGCGGCGAGCGACGCGCTCATCCGGCCCACGTCGGTCTCGTGGAGCAGGACCTCGCTGGTTCGAATCCGTCGCATGTTCTGGTTGAAGCGCGTGAACACGATGGAGATCACGAAGATCGCCAGGGCGAAGATGACGAAGGCCAGGAGGATCACGAAGGGGTTCGAGAGGTCGAAGGCCGGATGGACGACGGACAGGAAGGCCCAGATCACGGCGAAGATGCCCGCGAATCCCGTGATCTGCCAGCGGATGTCGGCGGAGGAGAAGATCAGCCGCTCGGCGAAGAAGGCGCAGGGGATCACGAGGATCATGAAGAAGATGATCCCGCGAATCACGTCGTTCTGGGTGGCCTTGACATCGGGATAGGCGCGGGACTCGATGCCCAGCGCGGCCCTCGTATGCTTCATGAAGAGGTCCCATCGCTTCTGGGACATCGCCTCTTCGGCGCGCTCGAGGTTGTAGGCCGCGTCGGTGTGCAGGGTCGTCAGGCGCTGGTTCTCGATGGCGAAGCGCTTCAATTCGCGGATCCGCGCCTCGTTGAGGGTCCACATGTCCTTCGCGGCTTGGAACGATGTGAGGGCGAAGGAGCCGTGCGTGAGGGTCCTGAAGCCCTCGCCCCGGGCGTCCTCCTTGTTGTCCGCGCTGATGGAGTTGAGCAGGAGGAAGCGCACGCCGATCGAGCCGGATCGCATGGCGATCTTGACCTTCTCGCCCGGCCGGGTGAAGATGGTGCCAACCGGCTCTGTGGGTCCGAATCCGATGGCGTAGCCGTACTCCTGCGGCGCGGTGTGTCCGTCACCGTAGACGCTGATCGAGGAGAGCTTCGTCAGGTAGCGAGGGTCCACCGTATCGTAGAAGTCGGTCGAGATACAGGGGAAGAGGATGCGAGTCCTCTTGGAGATCCACCAGTCCATGTCGAACTCGCCCCGGTAGATCTTGGCCTGCTGGCCGAAGTTCGGGGCGTAGGTGATATCTCCCGACTCGGGGTCTATGTAATAGGCGGATACCGAGACGCGCCGCTCGGCGATGCCGGGCATGTAGAACTCGCCGTTCCCGTCGGCCACGTCGTAGTAGATCCGCCGCACGCCCTTGATCGACTTGTCGATGCCCATCCGCAGCGCCGCCACGGCCCCCGGCTTGGGACGATCGGGCACGATACTGCGCCGCGGGAAGGTCCGGACGAACCCCTTGAGGCCGCGCATCCGGTCGTCGGGATTGAGCCTGTAGTCGGGGATCAGGTCGGGGCTGTTCAGGGCCAGGTCCAGCACCCCCGTGAGGAGCCGGACCTGCCCGGTCAGGTTGGCATAATTGACGTGGTCGGGAAGGTCCAGAGGAGTGTCCACGCGAAAGCGCGCGTCGTTGACGGTGACGAGCGACAGCGCGGGTGTACCGGCCTCCAGGACGACCTGGCCGGCCGTTCTCAGGTCCTTGCCGGGGATGTACATGTCCCAGGTCATCCCGCTGGTGGGGTTGATTCCGTCCACGAGCGAGTTGGCGGGGTCGAGGCCGAAGCTCTCGGCGATCGCCTTGGAGTACCTCACGAACGACTTGCCGAAGGGGGTGAAGAACCGCTGGTAGTAGAAGTTCCTGGTGCTGTTCCAGAGGCCGATCTCGTCGGTCTGGCTGGTCAGATCCAGTCCGATGAACAGCCGGACATCGATGGGATCGGTCATCAGCTCCGCGAAGTGGCGTTCCTTGCGCGAGTGCCTCCCCAGGAAGTCGCATACCCCCCGGAACCCGAGATGATTGGCGGACGTGGCCAGGAACAGGACCGTACGCGGGGGGGGATATCGGCTGAAGTACTCCGCCATCTTCATCATCGCCACGATGCCGCAGGACATCTCCGCGCCGGGAGCCAGCGCGGGCACGACGGACATGGCGTCGTAGTAGGCGCTGATTACGATGATCTGGTCCCGCAGCTCCGGATCGGTCCCCACGACCCTGCCCAGGATGTTGGACGTCGGGCTCTTCTCCCAGTCCATCCTGGCCTTGAGCTCCACCTCGAGCTCACCCTCCCGCGCCAGACGCGCCTGCAGGGCCCGGCCGGAAGCCTTGTCGATCCAGAACCGCTCCACGCTGTTGGGGACCTGAAGGAACTTCTGCTCGGCCTCGGTATAGAAGGTGGAGTCCGGCTCGATGAAGATGATCTGCCCCGAGCCCAGCATGGCGGCGTTGAGCCAGTTGTTCCACGAGTTGAACTCCATGAGGGCCACGGTGTTCGTCATCTCGTGGCCGTTGAAGTCGCCGAAGTCGCCATTGCCGCCGTAGACCAGGCGGGCGGTGACGCCCCGATTGGGGAGCGTGGAGGTCTTGACGAGGTTGGGCCAGACGGCACTGATGTTGTACGTGGTGCCGTCGCTGAGCACGGTCAGCGTCCCGCCTTTGTCGATTGGCGAGGTGACTCCATACTCCTCCGTCTCGATGTCCTGCAGACCCAGGCGCTCGAATTCCGACTGGATGAAGCGCGCGGCCTCATCGTGGCCCGGGTATCCGGGCACCCGAGAGCCTTGCCGGGTGAACCGGTCCATCAGCTGGCGCACGTCGGCCTCCGAGACCGCGTCGAGTACGCGACCGATGACCGAACCCGCCCGTGGAATCGGCGCGGGCAGTATGGGATCGGGTGACCTGAGGCCGAAGAGGGCCGAGAGCGTCGGGTTGATGCTGTCGGGACCGACGGCCATGGCGAAGAAGGCGAAGGCTCCGAAGACGATCAGGGCGATCAGCCCGAAACGACGAAGGATATCCATATCATCCACCTGAAAAGGTATTGCGATCTAGAATCGATGCACGGCGTGGCCCCGTTCCGGGAACCAGATCATGTCGATGCCGGCGGACAGGGCGACTCCCAATACATAGCCCACAAGCAGCCCCACGAAGAGCGGCCTGGACTTCCGGTA
>JASLMQ010000433.1 GCA_030746455.1 Candidatus Latescibacterota bacterium | reverse complement strand
TCTGGTCCTGCCTAGGAACAGGCTGATCTGCTTCACCGGAGTCTCCGGCTCCGGGAAGTCCTCGCTTGCCTTCGATACCCTGTACGCCGAGGGTCAACGGAGGTACGTGGAGTCTCTGTCGGCCTATGCCCGTCAGTTCCTGGGGCAGATGGAGAAGCCCGATGTCGACCAGATCACGGGCCTTTCTCCCACCATCTCCATCGAGCAGAAGACGGCCGGTCGGAATCCCCGGTCCACCGTGGGGACGATCACGGAGATCTACGACTACTTCCGGGTCCTTTTCGCCCGCATCGGCACACCCCACTGCGTCGATTGCGATACGCCCATCGGTTCCCAGACCCGGGACGGGACCGTGGACCGGGTCATGGCGCTGCAGGAAGGCTCCCGCGTGCACATACTGGCCCCCCTCGTGAGGGGCCGACGCGGGGAGTTCCTGGACCTGTTCGAGGACCTTCAGCGAGACGGCTACATCCGTGCCCGCATCGACGGAAGGGTGGTGAGCCTCACGGGCGTCCCGAAGCTGGAGCGATACGTCCGGCACGACATCGACGTGGTCGTGGACCGGTTGTCGGTGCGTCCCGATGCCAGGGGGCGTGTGGGAGAAGCCGTTGATGCCGCCCTTCGGCTTGGCGAAGGTACCCTCATCGTGAGTCCCGAAGGTGGGGAGGACCTTCTGCTGAGCTCGGATTTCGCCTGTCCCTCCTGTGGACTCAGTGCCGCGGAGCCGACCCCTCAGCTCTTCTCCTTCAACAATCCCCAGGGCATGTGCCCGACCTGCCGGGGGCTGGGCCGTCGGGTCGCCATCGACCCCTGGCGTGCCGTCCCCGATCCCTCGTTGACCGTGATGGAGGGTGCCATCGCGCCCCTGGGCGTCCCTTGGAATCGCTGGAAGATCCACTACTACGAAGGTGTGCTGAAGCGGCATGGGGCCAGCGTCGCGACCCCGTGGTCGGAGATCCCTGAGCCCGGCAGGCAGGAGCTTCTCTACGGTCTGGATCGACGAATCGTGTACGAGTGGCGTAGAAGGGACGGGTCGGTCCACAGGCACCGCGACCGGTTCGAAGGCATCCTGACCCCGCTGGAGCGGCGCTATGCCGAGGGTCGTTCGCCTGCGTGGCGCCGCAAGATGGGCGCCTACATGCACGCCGGCATCTGCCCGGACTGCAAGGGAGCAAGGCTCAAGCCGGAGGCGCTGGCGGTGCGGGTCTGCGGTCGATCTCTTCCGGAGGTGACCGCCCTGTCCGTTGCCGACGCGCACGGCTTCATTTCTGGGCTGGAACTTACTCCGGTACAAGAGCTTATTGGAGAAGATGCCCTCAAGGAGATCGTGGGCAGGCTGCAGTTCCTGCTGGATGTGGGCCTGGATTACCTCACGCTGGATCGGACCGCCCCCACGCTTTCCGGGGGGGAGGCCCAACGCATCCGGCTCGCGGGCCAGATCGGGAGCGGGCTGGTGGGCGTCACCTACGTGCTGGATGAGCCGTCCATCGGGCTGCACCACCGCGACAACAGCCGCCTCCTCGATGCGCTCTGCCGGCTGCGCGACGCCGGGAATACCGTGATTGTGGTCGAGCACGATGAGGAGACAATGCGCCGGGCAGACCAGCTGGTCGACTTCGGGCCCGGTGCAGGGCACCTGGGCGGCGAGGTGGTCATCCAGGGAACATGGCGCCAGGTGGTCCGAAGCAGGCGGTCGGTAACGGGTGCCTACCTTTCAGGGAAGCGCGAGATTCCCATTCCCGAGCGCCGACAGGGAAATGGCAAGTGGCTGGCCGTGCGGGGCGCCCAACAGAACAATCTGAGGGATGTGGACGTGCGCATTCCGCTCGGGCGCTTCACCTGCGTCACAGGCGTCTCGGGGTCTGGGAAGAGCTCGCTTGTAGACCACATCCTGTATCGGTCGCTCGCTCGCCAGCTGCACGGGGCCCACGCCGAGCCAGGCACGCATCGGTCGATCGAGGGCGCGGACCAGGTGGACAAGGTCATCGAGATCGATCAGAGGCCGATCGGTCGGACCCCACGGAGCAATCCGGCCACCTACACGGGGGCCTTCGACCCGATTCGGGCCCTCTTCGCCAGGCTCAAGGCGTCCCAGGTTCGGGGCTACAAGCCGGGCCGGTTCAGCTTCAACGTGAAGGGCGGCCGTTGCGAAGCCTGCCGCGGGAACGGTGCCAACTTGGTCGAGATGGATTTTCTGGCCGATGTTTGGGTCACCTGCCCGGTGTGCGAGGGCCGGCGGTTCAACCGCGAGACGCTCGAGGTGCGCTACAAGGGCGCGTCCATCGCGGACGTCCTCGAGATGGAGGTGGAGAAGGCCTGCGCGTTCTTCGAGAACATCCCGCAGATCCACCGGGTGCTCAAGGTGCTCGTCGATGTGGGGATGGGCTATGTGCACCTGGGGCAGCCCGCGCCGACGCTCTCGGGGGGAGAAGCGCAGCGCGTGAAGCTGGCCAAGGAGCTGTGCCGGAAGAGCACGGGTCGGACCCTCTACATCCTGGATGAGCCGACCACGGGCCTCCACTTCGCCGACATCCAGAACCTGCTCGTGGTTCTCCACAGGCTGGCCGACCTGGGAAACACGGTGGTGGTGATCGAGCATAATCTGGATGTCGTGAAGACCTGCGATTGGGTGATCGACCTTGGGCCCGAGGGGGGAGAAGCCGGCGGCGACGTCGTGGCGGAGGGAAAGCCCGAGGACGTGGCCGGGGTCCGGGCGTCTCACACGGGACGGGCGTTGAGGAGGATGCTGGCGGGCCCCGGTGGGCACGCCAAGGCGGGCGGGAACGGTCGTAGCGGGGCGCAAAAAGGCCGGCGTGACGGCCGAATTCGCGATATCGAGGTGTGGGGAGCGAGAGAGAACAACCTCAAGAACGTCAACGCCAGGGTCCCTCGGGAGCGCATGACGGTCGTCTCGGGTGTTTCGGGATCGGGCAAGTCCTCGCTGGCACTGGACACGATCTATGCCGAAGGCCAGCGGCGCTATGTGGAATCGCTCTCGGCCTACGCCAGGCAGTTCGTGGGCCAGATGCGGAAGCCAAAGGTGGACCGCGTGGTCGGGCTCTCGCCCGCAATCGCAATCGAGCAGAAATCGGCCAGCAAGAACCCGAGATCAACCGTTGGGACGGTAACCGAGGTCCATGACTACCTCAGGGCGATCTTCGCGCTGGTGGGAGAGGTATTCTGCCCCAATTGCGGGGTGCCCGCCGGCTCGCAGACGGTGGGCGAAATCGTAGATCGTCTGGAGGCGGGCTTCAGTGGCCGGCGGGTCCACCTTCTGGCGCCACAGGAACCCGGCCGGGGGGAGGACTACGGAGACCTGATCGGGCGGGCGAGCCGCTCCGGGTACGTGCGGGGACGGCTGGATGGTGCGGTGTTCGACCTGGCGTCGTCCGTGGAGATCGATGCGCGACAGACACACCGCTTCGAAATCCTGGTGGACCGCGTCGCCGTGCGGGCCTCGTCGCGGCAAAGGGTGGCCGAATCGGTCGAGAAGGCGCTGGACCTGTCAGGTGGGGTCCTGGTCGTTACCCCCCCCGAGGGGGGGACTGAAACGCGGTTCAGTCAGCACCTCTCCTGTCCGGAGTGCGGCGAAAGCTTTGAG
>JASLMQ010000432.1 GCA_030746455.1 Candidatus Latescibacterota bacterium | reverse complement strand
CACCATTACCGGTGAGCACGGCGTCGGTCTGGCGAAAAAACCTTTTCTGCCTGCGGCCCTTGGGCCCGTCGGCATCGAACTGCTGCGCCGGGTGAAGCAGAGCTTCGATCCAAACGGTATCCTGAATCCGGGAAAGATCTTCGATTGAGTCGGGATAGCGAGAACCTGCTGCGCGACCTGGACTACTCGGTTCTGCAACAGTGCATGCACTGCGGGATGTGCCTGCCGACCTGCCCCACGTATGATGCGACGCTCGGAGAGCGCTCATCTCCCCGAGGCCGCATCGCGCTTATGCGGGCGATTGCGGATGATCGCCTGGACGTGAGCCGCGCGTTCGGAGAGGAGCTCTACTTCTGCCTGGGCTGCCTGGCCTGCCAGTCGGCGTGTCCGGCGGGGGTCGACTTCGCTCACCTCTTCGAGCAGGCACGCGCCGAGGTGGAGAGACGCGGGGTGTTGGACGCACCTCTGCGGGCATTCGTCCGGCGCCTGATCCTCAGGTGGCTCTTCACATCCAGGAGACGGCTCCACGCCGTGGGTGCGCTCCTCCTGCTCTACCAGCGGAGCGGTCTGCAGGGCCTCGTACGCCGGCCCGGCCTCCTGAGTGTGTTTCCCCGGCGGCTGCGCGAGCTCGAGTCCCTGACCCCAAGGGTGAGGCCCCCCTTCACGGAAGAGCGGTTCAAGCGCCACTACCTTGGCCGGAATCCCAAGAGCCCGCGGTACCGGGTCGGGCTGTTGATCGGCTGCGTCCAGGACATCGCCTTCGCGCACGTGAACGAAGACACGATCCGCGTGCTTCAGGAGAACGGATGCGAGGTCGTCGTGCCCGAAGCCCAGGCTTGCTGCGGCTCGCTGCACGCCCACAACGGGGATCTGGAGACGGCTCGGGACCTGGCGAAGCGGAACATCGACGCCCTCCAGGCCGAGGACCTGGACGCAGTTATCAGTAACGCGGGGGGATGCGGGTCGCACATGAAGCACTACGGCCGGCTGCTGGGCCTCGACCCGGACTACGCGGAGCGGGCGCGGATCTGGGCGGGGAAGGTACGCGACATCCACGAGTTCCTCGTCGAGATCGGCTTCCGGAAGCCCGAGACCGGAGGCGGACCTCGGGCGATCGCCTATCACGAGTCCTGCCACCTCGTCCACGGGCAGAAGGTGTCGGATGCGCCTCGGGCTGTGATTGCATCTCTGCCCTCCTGCCGACTGGTGGAACTGCCCGAGGCGGACTGGTGCTGTGGAAGTGCCGGAAGCTACAGCATCACGCAGCCGGCCATGGCCCAACGGCTGCTCGACCGAAAGATGGAGAACATCAAGGCCACGGGGTGCGACGTGGTGGCAGCCGCCAACCCCGGATGCATCCTTCAGATCAAGCACGGGTGTCAACGGGCCGGTTTGCCTGCTCGCGTGGCCCACCCCGTGTCCTTGCTTGCAGAGGCCTACAGGGCCGATACAAGCCCCATCGATGACGGCAAATCCGCTTGACACCCGTTTGAGGGTACTCTAAGTTTATCTCAAGCGAAGCAGAAGGCAGCCTATCTGTGGAGCAAGGAGGGGACAACCGTCGGGCCGGAAGGGTGGTACGGGGTCAGGGGACGGGTGACGGTCCTGCATCTGAAAACCGCACTTCCAAAGACCGATTCTTCTGTGGGTGCGGTTTTTCGTTGGCCGGCAGCAGCGCGTCCGGCTGGAGGACTGCACAGGAAGGAGGGTGGTCCCATGGCGACGCTGAAGGATGTTCTGTCACGGACGGATGAACGACTCAATGTGAAGAACATGGCCATTTGCTTCGTCACGGTCCTTGTATTCGTGAGCATCGCATTTGGGATTTTCAACGCGAAGTCGTTGTTCCAGGGAGGAACGGACAAGAGCACGAAGGAGAACACGGTCACATAGGCACAACGGTCCGGGGGCTGAGCCCGGCCGATCCAGGCGATTCGTGGACTTGATGCGGAATCGCGTACCCCAAAGCTCTGCTTGACGTTTGCGGCGCTATGACGCATACTGTGTGCGTTTACGGATCGCTGCGCAAACCGAGATAAGGAGGCGACGCATGGCCAGAGGTTACATGGGCAAGATCCTCAACGTCGATCTCACAACCGGCCAGTTGGCGGACGAGCCCCTCGATGAAGCCCTCTGTCGGGATTTCATCGGCGGCTACGGCATCGGGGCCAAGTTGCTGTATGATCGTATGAAGCCAGGGGTGGATTCCCTGGGGCCCGACAATCTGCTCGGGTTTTTCACAGGGCCGCTCACCGGCTCTCCCTCGATCGAAGGAAACCGGTTCGTGGTGGTCTGCAAGTCCCCGCTGACCGACACCTGGGGAGACGCGAACTGCGGCGGAACGTTCGGACCTCAGCTCAAGTTCGCCGGGTACGACGGTATCCTGTTCAGCGGCGCGTCGGAAAAGCCGGTCTACCTCTACATCGAGAACGGCAAGGCCGAGCTGAGAGACGCGGCTTCCCTGTGGGGGAAGGACAGCAACGAGACCGAGGACATACTGAAGGAGGCCCACGGCGAGAAGAAAGGCAGCGACGGGAAGTCGGTGGAGATCGCCTGCATCGGCCAGGCGGGGGAGAACCTGAGCCTCGTTTCCGCCGTGATGAACGACAAGGGACGGGCGGCGGGCCGGTCCGGGGTCGGCGCGGTGATGGGCTCGAAGAAACTCAAGGCCATCGCCGTATCGGGTAACGCTGAGGTCCCCCTCTTCGACGAGGACAAGGCCCAGGCCCTCCGGAAGGAGTTCATGAATCGCACCGGGGATGCCCACGCCCTGTTCACGAACTACGGCACGATCGGCATAACGGGGGATTCGGCGATGAGCGGCGATTCTCCCGTGAAGAACTGGGGCGGAGTCGGGCCGGTGGACTTCCCCACGGGGAAGGACAAGTTCCACCAGGACACGGTGATCGCCTACCAGGACCGCAAGTACGGGTGCTGGCGGTGCACGATGGCCTGCGGGGGCCACATGTCGGTGAAGGACCCCGGTCCATACAAGGGCGTCTCGCACCACAAGGTGGAGTACGAGACCGCGGCTTCCTGGGGCACGATGACCCTGATGGACGATTTCCCGGCCCTCATCAAGCTCAACGAGATGTGCAATCGGTACGGATTCGATACCATCGGTGCGGGCTGCGTGGCCGCGTTCGCGGTAGAGTGCTACGAGAACGGGATCCTGACCAAGGAGGATACCGACGGCCTCGAGCTGAACTGGGGCAACGACAAGGCACTGGTGGCGCTGCTCGACAAGATGGCCATGCGAGAGGGCATCGGGGACGTGCTCGCGGACGGAGTGAGGAAGGCCGCGGAGAAGATCGGCAAGGGCTCGGAGGCCTACGCTATACACGTCCAGGGCTCGGAAGTGCCCATGCACGATCCCAAGTTCCAGCCCGGTCTGGCAACGACGTACAAGATGGATGCTACACCCGCGCGCCACACTCAGGGCCACGAGGACATGCCCCCGGTGCTGGAAGGGTGGCCGGAGCACGAGAAGTACGAGTACACGGGGAAGGCCGATCTCCACAAGAAGTGCATGGAGATGGTGCACATGGTCAACGCCGCGGGCGTCTGTCTCTTCGCCTACCTGGCGTACGACTGGAACTTCGTGCCGGAGTTCCTCACTGCCGTAACGGGTTGGGAGATCGACACGGAGGAGTCGTACCGCATCGGGGAGCGGATCGCCCACGTTCGGCACGCGTTCAACCTGCGCGAGGGCCAGAATCCCTTGCAGTTCGAGGTTCCCAGCCGGCTCATCGGGGATCCCCCTCAGACGGAAGGCAACGTGAGGGACATCACCGTCGATATCG
>JASLMQ010000431.1 GCA_030746455.1 Candidatus Latescibacterota bacterium | reverse complement strand
GTCCGAACTCATTGGCGATGAGCGCCGGATGTCCAGTCGGTTGACCGGGATGATCGCAGTAGTATCGGCAGCGTGTAAGCAAGGTGCTCAGCCGGGTGGCCGAGCCGGCGATCTCCACGGCGTGGTAGATTCCTCCGGCCGGAAGCCGGAAACCCGGACCCAACGTCTCCGTCGCCGGATGTTCGCCCTCGGTCGTCGAGTAGCCCGTGCTCTTGCCCGCGTTCTGTGTTCGAAGGGTCTCGACGAATCTGGCGCCCAGCACATCCGCGAGCTCGAAGTCGCCACGGCGCTCCCCTGCGTCATTGAACAGCGATGATTCTCCCGTCGCGATCAGACCGCCTCCCTGCTCGACGAACGCACGAATGGCAGCACACTGCCCTTCGCTCAGACCCGCCGCATTGGGCAGCACCAGCGCCCCATAGCGTCCCAGGTTGTCCCCCACGATGTGACGATCCAGCAACACATCGACGGGAAGATGCGCGTGCCGGGCCAGCGCAAGGATACCGGAGACCTCACGCTGACAGGCCTCGAAACGGCGGCTGTCTCCCCTGCAGTAGTCCTCCATTGTCTGACTCGAGTACAGCACCCCCAGGAAGGGAACGTGTTCTGCACCGCTGAAGTACTCGGGGTATTGAGAGGCCGGTCCGTACACATCGGCAAGGCCCTCGAGTCCACGTTCATCGCAATCGGGCGCTCGCGGGACGTTCCACACCATCGGACGACCGCCGTTCGCCAGGACCTTGGCCGCCTTGATCTTCACCTCCGAGGGAGGAGCGGAGACGTGGCTCCAGGGCAGGAGTGGGTACTCGACCCACGTCCACATCGGGGTGTCGATCGCCCGACCGAACATGCACTGCTCGTTGATGTGCGCAAAGCTCTGCCCGTAGAACCGAACCGCGGATTCGCCGTGCACGTTGTCCGCGATCTCGTGGGCGAACGTGTGGATGTCTTCCGGGTTGCCGTGGCCGGTCATCGTCCGGAAGTGCCCCCGGTTGAAGACCACCAGCGTGCCCGGCTTCACCTTATCCACGGCATCGACCAGTCTACGCGCGAGCACGAAATTGCGGTCCCGAGACCATGCCCGGTACGATTGCCACACGGAGTCGGTCCAGTCCACCTTTTTGGGACGCTCCATGCCGGCATCTCGCTGGAAGGCCTCGGTGCAGAACAGACACTCGCAGACCGGGCTCAACCCGAAGTTGTCGATATAGATGATCTCGGGACCGTAGTTCTCTGCTACCTCTTCGATTAGCGACCGGAAGTAGTCAAGGTAGGGCGAGTTGGGGCACATCGGGTGGATGTGCAGGTCGGCTTCTGCCTCGTGGACCGGGACCTCTCCCCTGTACCGGATGGCCCAGTCGGGGTGCTCGTGGTAGCGCCCGGTGTCGAACTTCGAGTTCATGTAGATGGCAAGGGTGACACCGGCATCGGCACACGCGGTCTGGAATGCCCGGAGCAGATCGCGGCCGTCCAGACCGGGAGCATGCGGAGCGATCACGGACGGAAAGTAGGCGTGACCCTGATGACTGAACATCCCCACCCGGAGCGTGTTGGCGTGGCACCGCACGGCCATCGCCACGATCGCCTCTGGATCGATCGGCACGTGCTCGAGATCGAAGTAGGTGGGCTCGATGGCGATTCCCAGCGTGGTTCCCAGAACGTCCGTTTCTTCAGGTCTGTCCAAGGCTCATTCCCTCCATCCGACGTAGGCGAGGCCGACCTCTCGTGCGAACGAATCCCGCGGCAGGGTCTGGAGAACACGTCGGCCGATGTCCGTCTGAGACAGCTGCATAAGCGCCAGCATCTCCTGTCGGTGCGCTTCGGATGCCCAGGGATAGGCATCCGGATCGATTTCGAAGTCTGGCTCGACGGTCGGCATCCGCCTCTTCCGCATCCATTCGAGCACCGTCCATGCACGACGCCTCTTCTTGAAGACGTTCTCGCGGTGCATCTCGGGATCCAGGTTCCGTCTCTCGATCCGGCCTTCCCTCTCGGCCCGTTCGATGAGCTCAAGGGCACGGGACGTCCGGGCCACAACGCAGGAGCGCTTGCGCTCGGGCCCGGTGTCGTCACCAACCGAAACATCGGCCAACTCGTTCACATTGTCGAAGCACAGGGCGCAACGTGTGCGCAGGTAGAGGGGTGCCAGACGCACCACATCGAACGCGTAGCCGTCGTTGTCGGGGTATCTGAGGGTCCGGCCGTCCCTCAACTGGACCCTTACGCCACCGTAGTTGGCGCTGCGGCTGCAGTATTGGGTCACCTGGCTGCGATCCTCAACCCCAAGTTCGTGCAGCATGTGCACGGTGGCCCGTGGATCCAGGTTGACCCCGCAGAAGAGCCCAACCACCATAGGTACACGGGCTGAGACGGAGGGATCCCACTGCTCGAGCTTCCGGAATGCGAGCACGTGGCACGGGAGGCCGACGAGCGCCAGCGGGCCCTCTGCGTCGCGCATCGCCTCCATCACCGGAACGAGGCTATAGCGCGAGCAGGCAGAGGACAGCAGGTCTTCCGGCCGCCGGGCCACCCTTCCCACGGACCGCCACGGCTGTCTTTCGTCGCTCCCGGCCACAACCGCACCCACGATCTCTCCCGACTCCAATAGGCTGCTCAGCAAGGCCGTGACGAATCCTCCGGCGGCGCCCTGAGCCCGGATGCCCGCGTCGGTTGATGCTGCGCTGAGGCGGGCAAGGTGGGGGCCGAAATGGGGCGCATTGTCTCCACCTGAGGGCCGCTGAGCCAGCAGATGCTTGTAGGGCACATCCCTGCCGGGGCACACCTCGCTACAGGCCCCGCAGTCCAGGCACGCCTCCGGGCTGAGCAGGCTGGGCACCCCGTCCTCGCCGTCGCAGCGGATGAGGCCCTGTGGGCAGGCCGCCCCGCAGGTGCCGCACAGGCAGCACAGGTCGGTATCGATCACCGACTCTTTCAGGTTGCCAAAACCCAGTGAGGTTGCCACCATCTCCTCCCGCTAGGCGTAGGTGCCGTACTTACGGACACAATCGATCACGTGGCTGTATCTCTGGAAACTGACCTCGGGAGGCACCGAGTGGTCGGAATGGAAGATGTAGCCCCCGGACCGATCGAAGGCAGACAGCTTGGCCTTGACCTCGGTTTCGGCGGACCCGTCCGATACGGCCATGGCGATGACGTCGATGTTCCCGTAGAAGGTCAGGTCGGCCCCGTACCGCTTCCTGAGGAGGCGGACATCGAGCCCCGACTTCGCCTCCAGCGGCTGGATGACCTGAACGCCACACTCGATCAAGTCATCGAAAATGGCCTCCGCGTTGCCGCAGCAATGCATCCAGAACTGCACGTCCCTCTCCTGGAGGAACGCCCCTAGTTGCGAAAGGATGGGCTTGTGGAGCCTGCGCCAGATGTCCGGTGAGAAGAGCATGCCTCGAGTGGAGGCCAGATCCTCGACCAGAAAGAATCCGTCCGGGACGATGCTGTCCTGCAAGCAGCGATCGACCACCTGCATCAGGAATTCGGTGTAGGTCCGACCGATCTCGCCAATGAGCTCGTCGTCGTCGAGCAGATCGGTAAGCGTCCGCTCATAGCCGTGGAGCCGCCACGTGGCCTCGAAGGGGCCATACGCGTTGGCCAGAATGTATCGGTTGGTGCGTCGGAGATCGTGGAACCGGGTGAGGGATTCCTCCCGGGTGGGATCGGTCTCGAGCCGGAACGGAAAGGGAATCGTGTCGATCCGGGCAGCCCCTCGAGGGGTCAGGGCAAAGCGCTCGCGTACGGCCGGCCAGGCGTCGCGGCTTGGGACCGGATGGGAGTGGAACTGGACCGTGCGCGACTTGCCCAGCGCCTTCGTGACCACGTAGCCGAATCGGTCCCGCATCGTGTAGTGCGAATCCGACTTTCTGAGCAGCTGGGCGGGGAAGCGCGGCGATGCGTCGATGCTCGTGGCCGCGATGTCGAAGCCGAAATGGTCCGCGGGGTCCGCCCCATCCGGGAGGCCCTCTCTGCGCCAGCGGACGAGGGTGTCCTCCCAGAACGCATCGGAAACGGGCACGCGGTCCAATCCGGAACGGCTCACGGCAGCCAGAACACGTTCTCTTCCCGTCATCGTGTCAGACCGGATTCACTCGGGCTTTGGTGAAAGGGCCAGGAGAACGGAAGCCACTGCACCCAGTAGGGCCACGGCAGCGGCCAGGATGGCGGGTATGCTCCAGGCCGGTGGGTCGCGCAGCCGCACCCCCTCAGTATGTCATGTGTTCACGATATACATCGATCGCGTAGGCATAGTCGCCGTATCCCACGTTGGACGACACGGAGTGGTCCGAACCGAACACATACCGTCCGCCCAGCTCCTTCATTCCCGTGACAATACGCTCCGTCTCCCGTCTGATCAGATCGCGGTCGCCAGATTCGAGCACGCGGATGTCGAGGCCGCCGATGAATGTGAGCGCATCGCCACGGTCCCTCGCGAAGGCCAGCAGATCGCAGCCGGCCTTCACCTCCATCGGATGGAGTCCGTCGAACCCGGCCTCCACCACCAGCGGGAGACCCTCTGTGACCCCGCCGCACGAGTGGAGCACCACAGGCAGATCGTAGCCGTGGAAGAATTCGACCAGCTCCGCGTAGTAGGGGAAGATCATCTCACCCAGCATCGACGGGGAGCAGAACAGGCCGTTGCTGTATCCCAGGTCCTCGTAGATCCAGATGCCGTCGGGCCTCCCGACCTCCTCGATCAGGATTCCATAGTGGGCCTTGTAGAAATCCGTGTAGACCCGGTTGTAGTCGTGGATCCAATCCGGGTCCAGCAGCAGGGACTCGTACATGCAGACATCGCCGAAGCTGCGTCGCATCAGCTCGAAGATGAACAGCCCGCCGAAGAAGACCCACTTCCCCTGCTCCCGACGCATCCTGTAGGCCTCTTTCTTGGATGCCAGTGCCAGTCGCTCGCGATCGACCTCCAGGAGATAGGCACGGTAGTTCTTTTCCCAGATTTCGCGGCTGGTCATCCGAAAGTCGATGTGCTCGGGCGTCCCGGACTTCCGCTTCCACCACTTCAGAGCACCCCCGGCACCGTTCCGGACGATCTTCCATTCGTCCGTCTCATCCAGGATCTCCTCGTACCCGCGAATCGGCAGCGGGTCGAACGCCCCCAGCCCCGCCATATCGAAGCCGAAATGGTCGACCGCTGCCACGGGCCTGTCCTTCTCGTCCGTGGGGTAGCCTTCCTCCGCCACCCATTTCTCGAGCGTGTCGTGCCATGGCCCGTCTTGCAGGCCCACGCGTTCGAAGGGAGGTCGGTTCCTCAGAAGCGCATTGATGACCTCGCGCGATGTCGCCATCGGGATCCCTCCAGGTCCTCCGGGATACGCCTGTTCGTGTGGCCGGTCGGCGGCGTAAGATACCCCCCGATTGGGCGTCGATCAACTCAAAATGGAGTTGACAACCGGGGCCGGGCCGGCCATCTTGTGCATGCGACACCAGCGGGTCGCAGCACTCGGGCATCCCCAACCCCCACCAGGAGAAACTGCCGTGGCGCCTGACGAAACACAGGCCCCCACCGTCGAAGAGCTGCAAGCGCGCATCAAGACGCTCGAGGCGGAGAACCGTCGGTGGATGCGCCTGGCAGGCACGAACCGCCTGACCGACCTGCCGAACAGCTTGATGCTCTACGAAGTGGTCCTGCCCGCGGAGCTTCGGAAGGTGGACGAGCGCGGCGCCGAGGTCGCCTGCATCCTGCTTTCACCGGACGACGTCGGCGAAGTGAACAAGACCCACGGCCGTGCGGTCGGTGACGAGCTCATCCTCCAGATCGCCGAGTTCCTGAAGGAGCGAATGGTCCCAGACGAGCGGCTCTACCATCCCGACGGAGTCAACTTCGCCATCCTTCTGTCCGAAGCGGACGAAGGCCGCGCCAGAAGAAGGGCCACGGCCGTTCGCACGGAGATCAAAGAGGCCACCTTCACGCTGGAGAACCGGGAGCTTGAGGAACTCACCTGCAGCGCCGGCATCGGTACCATCGAAGGGGCCGTCGTCCAGCAGGAGATCCCCGCGATCATCGAGCGTCTCTACCAGCAGCTGTCCGACCGGCTCTACCGGGCCAAGCAGCGAGGAGGCAACACCGTTGTAGGCTCGGAGCGATCGCTGTAGGTCGTCCCGGTACGTACCAGAGGGCTCGGCGTGGGGTGTCACTGCGCCGGGCCCTCCGTTGTTGCGCGCACCATCCGGCTTTGGGACTCTCTCACCGTCCCAGAATCACCCCACTCCCTCCTTGCCGATTCGAGCGAATCCCTCCGCGTAGCGGCATCCTGGCAGCCCTGCTACGTGCTGCGACTCGATCGCCCTGTATCGATTCAGGACCTCGTAGACCTCGGGCAGCGCAGGCTGCGCCTCGAATGCCTTCAGGGCCTCCATCTTCCGGTCGAAGGTCGACGTGATATCCACGTAGAGATCGGGAACGTACTTGGAGACCGGGGCCGTTCCCATCGTGGTCTCGTAGCACACAACGGTCGGCCGGGGACACGGGTCGTGACGGGTGGTGATCCCCGGCGCGCCGCAGTAGCACGACGCCCATAGCACGCCCTGCGTGGTCTCCGCGTGGTCGGGGTGAAGCAGGTCGTTGATCCAGTGTGTCAGCACCAGTTCGGGCCGGAAGGCCCGTATGGCGTCCAGCACCTGGAGTCTCCGTTCGGGATCCAGAACAAGGGGGCTGTCGCCGAAGTCGAAGCAATCGACCGTGGCCCCCAGAATCGCGACGGCCGCTTCCATCTCCGCCTTGCGCGCCGTCTTCACCTCATCCAGCGACGGCTTCTTCCCGTCCGCCCACAGAGCCGCGGACTCGCATTTCTCGCCATAGGTCATGCCCACAACATGCACCGTCCCACCCCGTTCCACGAGTCGGATAATCGTGCCTCCGGCCCGCGAACAGAAGTCCGCAGCGTGCCCGCTGAACACCAGCACGCGCATGTCGTCCTGTATCATCTCACGCCTCCCTCAGAGCCCCATCCCCGTGCGGGCCCTATCTGGACTTCTCCCGAAACTCCGGCGATGATCCGTCGTCCAGCGGTTCGTACCCGAGCAGCTCCCTCGCGTTGGAAAGGTCCCATTTCCTCGCCGAGCCCCCGGACACGCCATAGAAGATGCCGAACTTCACCTCTTCACGCTCCAGGCACGCCTCGACCATTTGGGCCAGGTCGCGCGGGCTGTGCCAGCGCGAGTAGCCTGGTTCGAAATCCACTCCGGGGTCGCCTCCGGTGAATCTAGCCACACGGAGGCAGAGCACGCGCAGGCCGTGGCGGTCCGAGTAGAACCTGCCGAGTGCCTCTCCAAAGGCCTTACCCGCGCCATAGAGGCCGTCCGGACGGACGGGCATGTCCGGATGGGACCGAATGCCCTCCTTCTCGTACATGCCCGTCACGTGGTTCGTGCTGGCGAAGACCACGGTGGGCACCCCGTTGATCCTCGCCGCCTCGTACACGTTGTAGATCCCACGCATATCCACGCCGAACGTGGAATCGGCGAGGTCCTCCGGCGACATCCCTCGCCACCGCCGGATCGCGAGGTGGACCGTGGCATCCACGCCCTCCGAGGCCCTCACCATCGCCTCGAGGTCCGCGACGTCGGCCATCACGACCTCGTCTTCCTCGTGAAGGTCGTCCGGCACGGTGGACCGCAGCAGGAGACGGAAGGCGTACTTGCCCCTCAGATGGGTCCAGATCGTTCTACCGATCTTCCCCGCCGCTCCGGTGATCAGCACCTTCTTTCGCTTCCCCATCCTCCCAAGCGCCTCCCCTATTGTGCCTTTCTCATCGATGGCACCATCTTCGGACGGCCCGCAAGATACCACACACCGCTCCCCGTGCTCAAGACAAATCTCCGAGCTGCGGCGCAAAACCGGTTGGGGCAGATTCGCCTTGCGTGGTGACGTCCGGGTGTGTACAGTGGATCTGGATACCACCTTCTCGGCGATGGTGGTGGCGCACCCGCCACCGCATCCACGTAATGACCAGGGAACCCCGCATGCACGACGTAGACATCGACTGGCTTCTGACCCTCGTCCGCGAAGCAGGCCAAATCGCCCTCTCGCACTTCGGGGGATCGACCGCAACCCTCAAGCCCGACAACTCGTGGGTGACCGAGGCCGACCTGGCGGTGGAATCGGCTGTGAGAGACGCCCTGCACAAGGCCCGTCCCGGTGAGGCCGTCCTTGGAGAGGAAGGGAAGGACGCCCCTCCCGACGCCTCCGTCGTCTGGGCCATCGACCCTATCGACGGCACGCGGGCGTTCAACCACGGATTCCCGGTGTGGGGCATCTCCGTCGGCATGCTCATCGACGGCCTGCCCACCGTGGGGGCGTTCTATCTGCCCGTCCTAGACGACCTCTACCATACCGACGGGGACAGGGCCTACTGCAACAGTATGCCGCTGGCTCCACCGTCTCCCCCGGTAGAGGGCAACTCGGTGCTCCTCATCAGCGAGGGTGCCTTTGGCGTGGTCCCCACCGGCTATCCTGGCAAGGTCCTGGGATTCGGCTCTGCCACGGCACACCTCTGCTACGTCGCAAAGGGATCGGCCGTGGGTGCCGTCGATCGGGCGTCCATCTGGGACTATGCTGCCGCCGCGGCCATTCTGCGAGCCGTGGACGTTCCGTTCCGTTACCTCTCAGGTCACGATGTGGACTTCGTCCAGCTCTACGACGGAGGAACCGCTCCCGAACCCACCCTGATCTGCTCCCAACCACACTTCGAGGTCTTACAGGCGGCCTTCATCGAGGGTGCCTAAAGACGGCCTTGCCCCCTTCCATGAGCTCCGCCATCAGCTCGTCGTAGCGCCCCCGGTCCAGCGGGAAAGACACCATCTCCTTCCGGATCCCCGAGAGCACCATCGCATTGATCAGCTCCAGGGACCGGCAGGCACTCGCGCCGTCGGTGATGGCTTCACCTCCGTCCAGGATGGCCGAGACGAAGGACTCCAGGAGCGTCGGCCCGCCTGCCGGGCATGCCACATCCTCCCACGCGA
>JASLMQ010000430.1 GCA_030746455.1 Candidatus Latescibacterota bacterium | reverse complement strand
ATCGGCTCGACCTCTACTTTCGCCTTCAGCGCCTATGGTGGCGTCGTGTCGGACCAGACCGTACGAGCCCAGCTGGTGGCCTCCAGCACCCGCGCCCTGGGCTACCTCGACTCCGATCTGGCCGCCTCGGAGGACAACATCACCTCGGACGACATCATTTCGATGATCGAGCGATTCAGCGACCGTTCCTACCCGATCGTAAACGATGCCTTCGGTGAGCCTTCCGACGTCGACGCGAACGGCAAGGTGATCTTCCTCTTCACCCATCTGGTGGACAATGTCGGGGGCGTCGCGGGCTTCTACTCGTCCCGGTCGCTCTTCGAAGAGCGGGTCGGAGGGAACGGCAACGAGGCCGACATGATGTTCATCAGCCCGACCCGCTCGCTGGACTCCTACGAGTCCCTCCTCGCCCACGAATACCAGCATCTGGTCAGCTTCAACCAGCATGTGCTGGTCAAAGACGGCGACGCCGAGGAGGCCTGGCTGAACGAGGCCCTGTCCCACTACACCGAGGACCTGGTGGACGGCCACATCGCCGGTGGCAATCCCTCGCTCATCGACGAGTTCCTGAACAACCCGGGTGCCCACAGTCTCACGGGGGATGCCTCCTTCAACGGCGGCATCCGCGGTGCGGCCTATCTCTTCCTTCGAAGTCTGGTGGAGGACTACGGCACTTCCATTCCCGGACAGCTCGTGAGAACCGATCAGGTAGGCATCTCCAACGTGGTGGCCGCCACGAGCCGGAGCTTCACGGACCTCTATGCCGCGTGGCTGCAGCGCCTGTTCGGAAGCGGCACCGGGCTCAACAGCGCCGCTGCCTATAACTACACGTACGAGCATTACGCCGATCCCTCGACCGGCCACCGTGCTCTACCCACCCCGAATCAGGCCACCTTCGTCACGACCGGGGCCCCCGTGTCGGGCACGGTCAAGGCCGCGGCACCGGCCTTCGTCCGGCTCAAGGGGACCGGCGTCTCCGAATCCGTGACCATCGATGCCGAGACCTCGGGCCAGTTCCGTGCCTTGCTCATCACGCTCCCCAAGGGGTTCGTTCCCCAGCTTGCGCTGCCCGTCGATCGCTTCCCCGGTATCACGTTGAGCTCGCCCCTTCCGGGGGTCTACACCGCCGGCGAGGGTGTGACCCTTTCAGGGACGATTCAGGATGCATCGATCACCCAGCTCCTGCTAACCTTCGAATCCCGCGCCGGAGACGGAAGCAAGATCACATTCGATCTTGGCGCTCAGGGGACACAGTTTGCCCGCAGCATCGTCTTCGATCCCTCCCAGGCCGGAGAGTACACCATGGCGCTCTTCGCCGGGAAGCAGGGAGAATGGCTTCCAGAGGTCGGACGGCTGTCGGGGGCCATCGTCACTGAGGGATCCGGCACCGTCAACCTGCCCGAATCCTACTTCCCCGGCATCACCCTGGACGCGCCATTCCCGGCGACCCAGACAGCGGGCACCGGCGGCTCATTCGCTGGAAGGGTGACCAACCCTTCTTCGGGCATCGAGGCGCTGATCTTCGTGTTCACCCCCGCGTCAGGGGATCCGATCCAGATTCAGACCACCGCGTCGGGAGGTACATTCCAGAAGGGCTTTGTCTTCACCCCCGCTCAAGCGGGTACCTACAAGCTGGATGTCTACGGAGGGCCGAGCGGTGGCAGCCTGCCGCACCTGGGCTCCTACGAGCCCATCACGGTGACGTCCACTGGCTCGGAGCGGGTCTTCCTCCCCGTTGATATGTTCGACGGCGTGCTGCTCGACGCCCCGATGGAGGCGTCCTTCTTCGCGGGCAAGCAGGTGCGCGTAACCGGCTCCGTAAAAGATCCTTCGATCACACAAATCCTCTTCAGGTTCGATCCGGCCGGCGGCACCGGTGAGCAGGTACGCACCTTCGTAGACGTCAGCAGCGGGCGGTTCGACGCGGCCCTCCAGTTCTCATCCTCACAGACGGGCACCTACACGCTCGTGCTCTTCGGTGGGCCTCAGGGCCAGCTCCTGTCAGGTGTCGGCAGCTTCTCTCCGGTACAGGTCCTGGTCCCCCAGCCCGATTTATCGCTCTCGCTGTCCGCGCTATCGTGGAACGACCTGCCGGTGGGCGAACACCAGGACCTCTCCCTGACGATCAGGAACTTCGGGAGCCAGGCGCTCTCCATCAGCGGCATCGTCTCGGACAACGCGGCGTTCTCGCCCTCGACCACGTCCTTCACGGTCGCGGCTGGGGATAGTGCCACCGTGACCATCGCCTTCACTCCGACGGGTGTGGGGCTTGCCGCGGGAACGCTGCAGATATCGAGCAACGATCCGGACCTTGGCACAGCGAAGGTATCTCTATCCGGGACGGGCGTCGCCGCCCCATCTCCGCAGTTGGTGCTGAGGCCGACGGCCCTCGATTTCGGTTCCACGACTGTCGGGAACACCTCCGAGCAGACACTCACCCTCCTGAACAGTGGCGCCGCGGATCTCAAGATAGATAGTATCGCTGGGCCGAGCGATCCCTTCAACGCGGTGCTTCCCACGGTCACACCGGTCTTCCAGATCGCGCCGGGCGACAGCGCGACCGTCAAGGTGACCTTCTCACCAACCGAAGCCGGCACCTTCACGGACAAGGTCACGATATCGGGCAACGTCTCGACGGTGGAGCTCATCGTTAGCGGAGCCGGTCTCGACTCGTCGTCTACCGAGAAGACCCCCGACTTCACCGGCGACGGTCGGGTCAGCTTCGAGGACTTCGTCCTGTTCGCGCAGGCGTTCGGTTCGGATCAGAGCTCGCCGGGCTACGATTCCCGTTTCGACCTCAACGGTGACGGTGCAGTCAACTTCTCGGATTTCGTGACCTTCGCGACCGCCTTCGGCAAGACGCTCTAGGTCACCTCACCCGACCCCGTGCGGACGGGATATCTGAGATCCGGGCGACCTCGTAGGCACCCACCGTGCGGCTAGGGGTTGACAAAGCCGCCGCGTTGTATACCTTAGGGAAAAGCTGCTACCCAGAAGGCCCCCAGTTTGGAGATCCGAGCGCGATGAATGCACCTTCCGAGAAGAGCCTCAAGCGAATGTGGACCTATGTGGAGAAGTATTGGGAGAAGACCGGGACCTCTCCCCATCCCGACAGGGGGGTGACCGAGGCCGTCGTCAATGGCCTGGCCCACCACGTGGACGAGCTTGGCAGGCCGCTCTGTCCCTGTAACTTCTACCCGGACAAGAAGGCAGAGATCGAGCGCAGCAGAGAGTGGATCTGCTCCTG
>JASLMQ010000429.1 GCA_030746455.1 Candidatus Latescibacterota bacterium | reverse complement strand
CAAGCGGACGAAGGTCACCGAGGCCCTTCTCGAGCTCCGGAACATCACGGCCGTCGCCGCTCTCACTGTGAGATGCGCACTGGATCGCCGCGAAAGCCGCGGGCTTCACTACAACATCGACTGTCCGGCGTCCAGCGAGGTGGTGTCGCCCCGTGACACGGTGGTTTCGGCGAGGGAGACATGGAGCGCACCACCCTCGGGCCCGGAAATCTGGTCGCAGATGGGAATCTGAGGAAGACAAACGAACGGGAACATGGCGAACGGGCAATCCTTTCGGCCCACGGCTTTTCCAACAGCGGGTGAACCCTATGAGATCACTTCTGGCATTACTGATGGGAATCGGCCTCCTGGCCGGCTCGGCAGATCGGCTCGCGGCTCAAGCGAAGGTGATCAAGGTCGAGGAGGAGACGGTCCACATCGGCGTCGGCGTCGATCGTGAGGTGAAGACGGGCACGGTGGCCGAGATCTACAGGCAGACCGAACCCATCATCCATCCGGTGACGGGAGAGAACCTCGGCAGCCCGAAGGTCAAGGTGGCCGAGATCGAGATCACCAAGGTGGGGCCTACCTTTTCATCGGGAACCTATGTGGTGAAGTACGCCCCCGTCAAGGTGGGAGACCTCGTCGAAGGCCTGGAGGTCGCACCAACGGCCGAGGAGCAGATGCGGTCCGAGGTGGCCGATGCCCGAGCCGAGATCAAGGCCCTGGCGATGAGCCTGGCCCAGGAGATCAAGGCCAACAAGAAGGGCATCGACGACCTTAGGGGCACCCTTAGACGGCTGTCGAGCTCCGAGAGGCGCCTAACGAATCTCATCAACGCCGTTGCGAATGTCCGAGAGCGTATGGTGGTGATCGAGGGCCATGTCCGCGATCTGGAGGCGAAACAGCAGGCGATCATCGAGCAGGATTCCGCGGAGGTTCAGGCCCTCTCTGCCGAAAACTGGCACGAGCTGAACGTCCTGCGCCGCGGCGACGAGGAGGCTATCTACCTGAAGGTCGGCGACCGGTTCTACCGCCTGTCCTTCGAGGAGGACCGGCTGATCGAAGAGACCCCGATGGCTATGGCGGCTGCCGGTACGGGCGCGATGCCAGCCGCGGAAGCAGAAGCCGACATGTCGGAGGAGATGGGTCTGTTCGATGAAGAGACCGAGGAGGAAGAGGCCACGCCCTGGTATCTGGCCTACTGGTGGGTCGCCCCCATCGTCGGCCTCCTGGGCGCGGTGCTGCTCTTCATTGTGAAGGCGATGCGCCGACCCGTTGAGGATGAGCCCGAAGAGGGCGCGGCAGAGGAGCAGAACGGGTTCATCGAGGTGGCCGACGACGAAGAGATGATCGAAGATATCCCGGAGCCCGACGACCTGGAGGTCCCTGAGCCGGAGCAGTAGCCGCGTTGTGAGCGGCCACCATCGCGCACGGGCTCGGACGATATCCTCCAGATCATCATTAAGACGAGAAGACCTGTTCTCCCCATCCTTCACCCACGGCACCCGGCGGCCGTTTCCCCACGGAGCGCTGACGCAATGGCGTGAAGGTAGATCGCGATCGCCTTCTGAGAATCGCGATACCGGCTGTTTGCTTGGGAGTGTCTATCATGCGCAGTGTGAGCACGGCAGTGCTGCTGGCATTGGTGGTGGCCTGGGTCTTACCGACCCACGCGGCCGAGAGTGAGGGCTATGTGCTCCGGGTCGAGGGGCGATTGGTCTTCCTCGACGTGGGTACCCAGGACAACGTCCACCCCAACAACTACCTGCAGGTGGTTCGTCAGGAAACGATCATCCATCCCGTGACTGGAGAGAACCTCGGGGGACAGATCCCTCTGGGCGCGGTGCGGATCGTGGAGGTCTTCCCGAGATTGTCAACCGCCGAGGTGGTCGATCTTGTTCGCGAGATGGACCTGGAGATGCTGGATCAGGAGGCCAGGCAGGGCAAGATCATGGTTCATGCCCCCTCCCGAGGATCTCGAGGAAACGCTCCGGACTCGAGCAGAGATGGCCCCCAAGGGAAGTGCTCCGATGATGCGGGGAGGGCCGATAGAGGGGAATCCGGACGGCCCGATGGGTACCCTGGTGCCGCACCTGCAGATGGGCATCGGCAGCCGTGTCGCCACGGGCGTCCCGGACACACTCTACCAGCTGATTCCCCAGGGCGTCCGGACCCAGGCCGACCCGGACAGCGCGAACGCGTATCTTGGAGATCTCAACAGCGCCAACGACATCGTGTTCTCGCTTCAGATGCCGCTTTCGGAACGGCTCACGGCACTCGCCGACATCCAGGTGGGCGGCAGCTCGCGGATCGCCGCGGGGGGGCGCTACTATCCCGGCCCGGTTCTCGGCTTCATGGGTGAAGGGCGCAACCCCGAGGGCCAGATCGGTGAGCCCGCCATCACGCTGACCATCGGCAGCGGGGGAAGGGGCGCCACGACGTTGCCCGCTTCCACATTGAACCAGATCATCGCGAGATCCGATTCGGCCTTCCTGGTGAGCCTCGACACGACGTTCGTGATTCAGCCCATCGACTCCCTCACGCAGGTCGCGATCGCGGACACCCTGTCGACGATAGCCGATTCGCTGCGTCTGGCGACGGGGCAGGCCTTGACGGAGATCTCGAAGCGCGGGCTGGGTTTCGCGGTCGGGATCTCGCTGCCGGTATCCCGGAAGCTGTCCGTGAGAGTCGGCATGACGCGGCTGGGTAGCATCAGTGAGCTCACGGGTGGACTGACCTACTACCTCAGGGCGGCGGAGCCCGGAGATCCGGGCACGAACCCGGACGGGGCCATACGTTCTCCCGTGCTGTCCCTGGACGCGACGAGCGATGGCAAGGCGAAAAAGACCTTCTACGGCGTGAACGTCAAGCTCCCGATCGCGGCCGCCTACACGCTATCTCTCGGGGCCGTGACAGATCTGGGCAGCTACAAACGGCTCGGACTCTCCCTCAAGGGCTATCTGAACGTGTTCTGACACCATAGAAATGCGTTGACTTCCGAGACCGGATCGCGTATTATGGTCGGCCGGTTAAGGGATTCCCGTCTTCGCCGCAGTCAAACTCACAAGAGACATATCGGCAAGGGTCGGCAGTACGATTCTTGCCGTTTTCCGTTCATCGGATGCGCCCCATGCGCAGTGGCATCGCGATTCTGGACTTCGGAGGGCAATACGCCCACCTGATCTGCAATCGGATTCGCCGGCTGAGCGTCTTCGCCGAGGTGTTCACGCCCACCGTGGATCCTGCGGAGCTTTCGGGGGCCCGGGGTATCGTCTTCTCGGGCGGCCCGGCGAGCGTGTACGACGAGAACCCGCCCGAGTATGCGCCCGAGCACCTGGAGACAGGTTTGCCGGTTCTCGGGCTCTGCTACGGGCACCAGCTCATCTGCCGGCACCTGGGCGGGGAGGTCTCGCCCGGCTCTGTGCGGGAATACGGATCGGCCCTGGTTCGGCTCCAGGGCGGCTCCCCGCTGTTCGAGGGGCTCGCACCCTCCGAGGTGGTCTGGATGAGCCACGGAGACACGGTCGCTCGTCTCCCAGAGGGATTCCGGATCATCGGGGAAACGGACGACTGCCCCGCAGCGGCTGTGGAGGACCCGGACCGGCGGATCTACGGGCTGCAGTTTCATCCCGAGGTGGCGCATACACCCCGTGGGATGGACATCCTCGACAACTTCCTTCGCATCTGTGAGGCGCCACGGACCTGGACGATGGCGGGATACGCGGACACGGCCATTTCGGAGATCCGCGCACAGGCTGGCGACAGGAACATCTTCCTGCTGGTTTCGGGCGGTGTGGACTCCAGCGTGGCCTTCGTTCTGTTCAACAGGGCGCTTGGGCCGGCCCGGGTGCAGGGCCTCCACATCGACACAGGCTTCATGCGGAAGGGCGAAACCGAGGAGGTGGACGAGTTCCTCACCCGAGAGGGTTTCGAGAACCTCGAGATCGTGGACGCGAGCGAGGACTTCCTGGGTGGGGTGGAGGGGATGACCGACCCCGAAGAGAAGCGGCAGGCCATCGGGGGTACCT
>JASLMQ010000428.1 GCA_030746455.1 Candidatus Latescibacterota bacterium | reverse complement strand
GTTTTTCGCTCTCGGGAGCCAGACGTTCCGCCGCCCCCTCGACCGGCAAATCACGGCCCGTCGGCGGCTATCCGCCCGTATCCTCGGGTGCCCTGACAGCAATCCCCGCCAGGCGCGAGAAGTGCCGACGGTCGAACGTGTACACTGTGCCAACACCCCGTGCAAGCGACCAGGCTCCATTGCAGGCGTCGGCGAAATCGACGTTCCGGTCCACATAGTCCACAATCGCCTGGAGCAGAAGCTCGGCGTCCTCTACTTCGAGGCCGGGGGTGTTCAAGATGGCGAGGACCCGGTCTCTCACGGCCGGCTTCGGAAGCCGGTAGAATGTCTCCAGTGTCCAGACGATCTCGGCAATGACCAGGGCACTGGCGACCAGCACCAACTGGCCGGCCGCCGCCCGACGGAGCTTGTGCAGCCAGGCCCAGGCGGTCTGGTAGCTCCCCAGGCCGAGCGTGCGCTGAAGTTCCCGTGCGTTGGGCCCCCGCCCCGGATCGGCCAGGAGCCACAGGGCCTGGAACCAGACGCGCAGCGGGGTGCGCGAACGCTCGAAGAGTGTCCCGGCCGTCGGGGAGATCTCGCCCTGACAATCGCGGCAGTGCAGGTATCCTCGTGCCGTGATCCGTGGCGGCTCCGTGTGGCCACAGCTGGGACAATCGTACCCGTCCGGCCACCGCAGGCCGACCAGGAACTCCCGACAGGCCCCCTCCGTGGGGAACCGAGGTTCATCGCTGCGCTTGGCACCACGCATGACCTTCACGGATCCATCCCTGCGCTTAGCCATGCGCCGCCGTCCGTCCCCCTGCCGCGCCCCATCCCGGACCTTCCCACACGACGGCCCTTCGGCCGAACGGCCATTGGGCCGTCTCCCTACTTTCTACGGACACGCTTGAGCGTAGCTTGACCCGAGGCCGGAGCCGCCGTATCTTTCTGCATGTGCCCGGGGAGTGCTTGTGAGCTGCCGCGAGGAGGACTTGGATGCCTGAAGTGGCAAGGTTCTTTGGGATCGTCATCGCGATGTACTACGATGACCACAACCCACCGCATTTCCACGCGCGCTACGGGAACGACAAGGCGGCCATCGAGATCGCGTCGCTAACTCTTCTGGACGGGAAGCTCCCGCCCCGCGTATACGGATTGGTGGTAGAGTGGGCTGCTCTGCACCGGGGCGAACTGATGATCAACTGGGACCTGGCCCGATCTGAAGGACCTCTCAATAGGATAGCACCACTTCAATAGAACGGAGGCCAGTGTGCTTCACGACGTTGTGAAAGCTGACTACCGAGGGGGCTACCGGATCGAGGTTGAATTCGACGACGGGAGACGTGGGATCGTCGACTTCTCGAGGTATCTCGAGAGGGGAGGCGTGTTCGAGCGATTCAGGGATATTGCCTTCTTCCGCAACTTCTCGGTGAACAGGGAGCTTGGTGCTTTGACCTGGGGAGGCGAAGTCGACGTGGCTCCCGAAACGTTGTATGCGGAAGCGACAGGAACCGAACTGCCCGGGTGGATGGAACCGAAACCGGAATCAGCGCCGACACGCTGAAGCTACTATGCGGAAGACACTGCGATGCGCCCCGGGCTGTTGGCCCCAGGGCGCGTTCTGCGTTCTGGAGCGTCGGGAAGCGGGAAGGCGGGCGTGGGGTTAAATGAGACCCAAATTGGGCGATTCCCTGACCGCAGGGAATGCCGTTGCACGCGTACCGCAGGCGCCAACGGAGGAGAAACCGATGAGACATAGTAGGCAATACCCCCACGGTTGGGACGAAGCACGAGTCAGGCGAGTCCTTGAGCACTATGATCATCAGGACGACCTCGGAGCCGTAGCAGAAGACGAAGCTGCTCTGGTGGACACGTCCCAAACCGTGGTGGAAATCCCCAATGAACTCGTGCCCGAAGTTCGGGTGCTCCTCTCCAGGCACATTGACAAGCGAGAACCGGACGAGCGGAAGAGCGGGGGAACGGAGAGACCGGCGGGGCCGTGAGAACTCGCGTTTGGCGTAAGCACAAGAGCAGTCGAGAGACAAGAGGCGAGAGACCAGGGCAGAATCGGAGAAGCGGGAAGGGGAAAGCGGCAGGTAAGCCCGAGCCCATATCCTGGACACCAACCTTGACACGCCGTATCTCAATGGCTACCTTGGTTCATGCGAGGTGGAGCCAGGTCTGTGCACATGTGGAGGTCTCACTGCGCGTTCAGAGAGGTGTCATCCATGGCAAAGACGACGATCGAGATCCCCGACGACCGGCTGGAAGATCTGGATGCATACAGAGATCGCCTGGGGGAGATTCTGCTTCTTGGCCTCTCTCAGATCAAGATCCAGGAAGCTCTCGTGCTGTACAGACGGGGGCTCGTTTCGATGGGCCGGGCAGCCGAACTGGCGGTCATTTCCGAATCTGGAATGGTCCAGCAGGCAAGGGCGGCCGGAATCCATCCCCGGTGGTCGGAGCTCCAGGCAGAGGCGGAGCTTGCGTGAACGTCTACACTAACTCGGGCCCACTGGTTGCGCTAAGCAAGCAGGGCCGTCTCCATCTGCTCTCTGAGCTCTTTGACAGAGTTGGGCTATACCGTCAGCAGTCCATCGCGAAGTGGTCCTTGAGGGACGGAGCCAGGGCCATACTGATGCTCTCGTTGTTGGAGAGGCTATCCGAAAGGGATGGCTGTTCGTTGTTGATGTCGCTGACGGCGAGTTGCCACACGAACTCGATTCGCTGCCTCTGGACAAAGGAGAGAAGCAGGCGATCCACCTTGCGTCACGTACGTCTGCAATCTACTGCCACCATAGCACCATGACACGCCCTCAGGTTCCTCTCCGTTTCCACGATACAGTTCTTGACAGGTCCTGAATCTTTGTTTCTCGACTCCCGTTCCCTCTGACGGTACGATACGGG
>JASLMQ010000427.1 GCA_030746455.1 Candidatus Latescibacterota bacterium | reverse complement strand
TGACCACAAGCGGGGCGGTACCCAGTTGGGCCGCAAGCGAGACCGAGAGTGGCACCCAGACCCATTTTGCCAGGGTGGACCGACTTCCCAGGGGCAAGAGCGCACAGATCGGACGGTAGAGCAGGAGAATCGCTCCGGTCGCCGCGAAGGACAACTGGAATCCGATGTCGAACAGGTCCCTGGGTCGCCAGGCGAGGATGCCGAGTCCGGCTGCGCCGAGGACGTTTATGCCTTCTCCATCCCGGTCGATCAGCGCTCCGAGGATCGCGGCCGATGCCATCGCGCACGCCCGAAGGACCGAGGGCGGAAGCCTGGTGACTGCCGCGTAGACCACCAGCACGATCACGGTCGCTACGCCCGTTCCCGCGCGTCCCATGCCCAGACCACGGCAGACGAAAAACGCGGCCGCCGCGATGAGCCCGACATGGAGACCGGACACGGCAAGAACGTGGTTCACGCCCGAATCCGTGAATGCCTGTCGGACGGGCTCGGGAACGCTCCGCTTTTCCCCGAGCAGCATCCCTTTCAGCAGACCAGCCGGCCCCCCGGACAGATTCTTGTCTATTGCGCGTCGGATGAGCCGCCGCAGAGGCAGAACGATCGATTGCCAGAGCAGGCCTCCTTCTCCTGGGACCACGCCAAGGATCTGATCGGGCCGTCGCACGACACCGATGCCGTAGATCCCCTTGCGCTCCAGGAAGTCCCGGTAGTTGAAGGCCCCCGGGTTCCGGGCAGGTTCGGGTCGGCGGAGGCGCAGCCGAAGCCGTACCCGGTCGCCGTAGTCCAGATCCGGCCGGACCTTGCGAAACCGGACGAGCGCCTCACCACAGGCTGGCACGGACACCCCATCAAAGCTGGCGCCTTCGACCTCCAGCAGGACCTTCAGGTCCTGGCGGTCCCACTGAGGCTCCTCTGCGACCCGTCCCACATAGTCGGCCTCTGCGGCTCGTCCGAGCAGGCGAAGCAGGTGGTGGCGGGGAAGCCGCTCCGTGGCCACTTCCATACGCACCACACCCAGCAGGACAACCAGCGAGACCAAGACTACGGAGGTCCAGCGCGCCCCACGCCTCAGCCCGACCAGGGCGATAAGGAGCACACAGGCGGACATCGTCGTCAGGAGCTCTGCGGGCAGGCTCCATCTGTGGCCGATCCCGATTCCCACAGAGAAGTATAGCGCGGCTGTAAGCGCGGGACGTCGCATAGCACCACGTCGAATGGATCGAGCGGACGTTCACGGAAGATCCTGTGCCCCACCCGCAAGATGCGTGCCTCCCCGGGAGACGCTGAACGGGTGCATCCAGACCGAGGACGGTTGAACGATCCGTGCAAAGCCGGCCCATAGGTTTCACCCCCTGGGCCCGGCGATATATGCCCCACTATTCGTTTGACAACGTCCCGGACAGATGGTATATTCTCAGCAGTGGGATGTACTCAAATATCTGCTTTTCAGGGAGGTTAGGGGACAACAGGCACGCCGCTTTGCCTGTATTGAAAGACATCACGCTGGGTCGCTACGTTGCTGGCGAATCGGCGCTGCATCGGCTGGATCCCACGACGAAGATCGTGACCGTCGGAGTGCTGATCATCGGCCTGCTCGGCACCCGATCGGGAGTCACGCCTGTCGGCTTCATCGCTTGCGCCCTGTTTGTTGCGCGTGCGTGCCGCCTCCCTTTGCGTCTTCTGCTCGCGAACCTGCGTCCCCTGCTGCCCCTGCTCGCCCTCACGCTGATCCTCAACGCGCTTCTGACCCCGGGAAAGACGTGGTGTGAGCTGCCCTGGGGAGCAGGACGGATGACGCTGGAGGGGGCAGAGCGGGGCCTCTTCCTTGTGGGGCGTCTCGTCTCGCTGGTACTGGGGACATCGCTTCTCACCCTGGTGACGTCGCCGCTGGAGCTGGCCGACGGCATCGAGACTCTCCTCCGGCCCTTCAGACGGATCGGACTGCCGGCGCACGAATTGGCGATGACCACCACGATCGCCCTCCGATTCGTGCCCATCCTCGTCGACGAGGCCGAACGCCTGCGCAAGGCGCAGCTGGCGCGAGGAGCCGACTTCGGCGGCGGACCTATCCGACGCGTGCGCAGTCTCTTTCCCCTGCTGCTCCCCCTCTTCCTGTCCGCCTTCGGTCGCGCCGACCGCCTTGCGATCGCAATGGAGGCCAGGTGCTATCAGGGCGATCGGGGACGGAGTCGGTATCGAACCACCTCCGTCGGCGCAATGGACGCACTTGCCCTGGCGGGGGCCATCCTGGGTTCAGGCCTCGCGCTGTGCGCAGGACGGCTCTAGAACCAAAGGCCATGCAGCGCAACATCCGGCTCGTCCTGGAGTACGACGGCACCGATTTCAGGGGATGGCAGGTACAGCCGGGCCAGCGCACGGTTCAGGGGGAGCTGGAGACGGTGTTGCGGCGTCTCTTCGGGGGCCCCATCCGGGTGACTGCTGCGGGACGTACCGATGCCGGGGTCCACGCGCGTGGCCAGGTGGCCAACTTCGCGGCGGACAGCGCCCTGGACCTGACCACGATCAAGAGGGCCGTCGACGCCCTGCTCCCGGATGACGTCTCGGTTCGAAGCGTCGATTGCGTGCCGCCAGAGTTCAACGCCCGGCGGGATGCACAGCGTCGCGAGTATGCCTATCACGTCGCCTTCGAGCGTCGCGCGCTGGGTAGACGCTATGCGGTGTGGGTTCGGGGCAAGCTGGATCTGGGCGCAATGCAGAGGGGCGCTGACAGCCTCATCGGCCTGCACGATTTCTCCTCGTTCTGTGTAGCGGCGAACGAGAAGGAGAATCGATGCTGCCGCGTGCTGGAATGCGTCTGGGAACGGGCCGACGGCGGCATGCGGCTGAAGATCGCCGCCGATCGATTTCTGCGAGCCATGGTCCGCGGGATCGCGGGCACCCTGCTTCAGGTGGGCAGGGGAACGCGCGACGCCGGCGACATCCCCGGGATTCTCGAGGCCCGGAATCGTGCGTGTGCGGGGCCGACAGCACCCGCGCACGGCCTGTTTCTCGAGCGTGTCGTCTACAAGGATCCGCCAGCGGAGTAAGTCCCTGTGCCTCGCATCCTGTCGGCTCTGGTCTTGGGCGCTATCGGTGGCTTGATGCTGTTCCCCGCGATCGTGGGCACCGTGGACCCGTCCAGGCCGAAGTCGGGCCAACAGGCGGGCTACGCCTCCCCGTCGGTCCACGCGGACGAAGGCCGCTCGGCCGCAGTCGTCGAGTCGCGACGCAACGCGATCGTGCGCGCCATCGAGCGTGTGTCTCCCGCGGTGGTTGGCGTTCACACGACCTACTTGAAGGAGTACCAGGTCCGCTACCGGGATCCGTTCTGGAACTTCTTCTATCCCGGGGTGGTGCGCGAGAAGACGCCGGGCATCGGCTCCGGTTTCGTGATTCGCGCAGATGGCTACGTCCTGACCAATCATCACGTTGTGAAGGGCGCGCAGGCGGTGTCCATCGTCCTGCCCGACGGCCGTCGGTACAAGGTCACCGACATCCGCAACAACGTGTGGATCGACTGGCAGAACGATCTCGCGGTCATTCGCGTCGATGCCCAGGATCTGCCCGTCACGGCCCTCAGCGACACGGCCGACGTCATCATCGGAGAGTGGGCGATCGCGATCGGGAATCCCTTCGGCCTCGAGTTGGAGGATCCCCAGCCGACCGTTACCGTGGGCGTGGTCAGCGCCGTCGGCCGGAACTTCCAGCCGGACGACGATGGGCCCATCTATCAGGACATGATTCAGACCGATGCACCGCTGAATCCCGGCAACTCGG
>JASLMQ010000426.1 GCA_030746455.1 Candidatus Latescibacterota bacterium | reverse complement strand
GAAGTCCTCGTACTGCCCGGGCGCGCGGATGTCCTTGTACAGCACGTAGGCCTGCGCCTCCCCGTCGAGCTCGCGGGCCAGCATCGCCTGCTTGAGCGACACACGGCAGCACACGGCCGAGCAGTAGGGCAGATGGTCCTTGTCGCGCGATCCGGCGCACTGGACGAACGCGATCTTCCGGGCGGGCTGGCCATCCGACGGGCGGTTGACGCTGCCCGAGGCGATGAGCTCTTCCATTTCGACGTTGGTGATCACATCCGGGCTGCCGTAGCCCAGGTGGCCGAGCTTCGTGGCGTCGTAGGGCTTCCACCCGGTGGCCTGGATGATCGCGCCCACCCGGCACTCCGACGTGGTGCCGTTGGTCTGGAGCGACACGTCGAACTGCCCCGGCTGACCTTCGATCTTGGCAACCGTCGTTCCCATGTGTACCGTGATGCGATCGCTGCCGTTGACCTCGTCGATCTGAGACTCGAGGCCGACAGGAACGAGCCCACGGTAGGGCGGCCTCTTGGGGAAGAGCTTCGAGAACTTCTTCAGATTCCCCCCGAGCTGCTCCTGCTTCTCGACCAGGACGACGTCGTAGCCTGCGCGCGCCGCCTCCGATGCCGCCGTCATGCCGCTCCGTCCCCCGCCGACGACGAGGATCGTCTTGTCGATCTCGGCCTCGAACGGCTCGGGTATGCTCGATTTCTGCGCCTTGACGACCCCCATGCGCAGATAGTCCTCGGCAAGCATCTGGGTGTCTTCGTCGTTCGCGGGATGGCTCCAGACCACCATCTCCCGCAGGTTCACGCGCTCGGTCAGGCATCCATCGAAGGCGAAGGTATCCGTGTTGAACCTGGGCGAGCACGCGGCGATCACCAGCGCATTCGCGCCCTCCTGGATGCCCTTTTTGATGCACTCGACGCCTCCCTCTCCGCACAGACACGCGTGCGTCGCACACTCCTGCGCCTCGCACTCATCCGTGGCGAGGGTCTCGAGGGCGTCGAGATCGAGCGAGTCGCCGATATCACAACCGCTGCAAATCCAAACAGCCACTTTCTCTTCTGTATTGTCCACCGGTCCGCTCCGTACGATATCTTCAGGGCCTTCAGGGCAACGCCGGGGGCGGCATCAGTCGGCCGCCTGGCGCACGGTTCACTCCGCTGTCAGCTGCAGGGCCTTCAGAGCAACGCCCGTGGCGTCCCGCACGCTCGCGGCCACATCGGTGGGCCGCTTGGCGCATCCTGCCCCCAGCATGCCAGCGAGGGACTGATCGCCCGTCAGGAAACCGTGCTCGTCTCTGTCCAGATCACCCTCGAGCTCGACGGAAGCCCCGTTTGGCACGATTCCCGTGGCCAGCACCACCAGGTCCACGGTCAGGCTGACGGGCTCGCCCGACAGGGTGTCCTCCGCCTCCACCGTCAGGTTGCCGCTCCCAGAGTCCTCGGTGATCTTGGCCACCTTGCCCTTGATCAACTCGAGCTTCTCGTCTTCCTGGACAGCCGAGTAGAAATCCTCCAGCCGGCCGGGCGCCCGGATGTCGATATAGAAAACGTAGATCTGCGCATCCGGATACTGCTCGCGGACGTACCGTGTCTGCTTGAGGGATCCCATGCAGCAGACGCCCGAACAGTGCTTCAGGTAGTTGTCGTCGCGAGATCCCGCGCACTGTACGAAGGCCACGCTCTTGACCTCGCCGCCGTCCGACGGCCGCTGAATCTTGCCCTCCGTCGGTCCCGTGGCCGAGGACAGCCGTTCCATCATCACGTTGGTGATCACGTTGGTGTAGGTGCCGAAGCCCAGGCCCTCGATCCCCGTAGCGTCGTAGGGCGACCATCCCGTCGCCCAGATCGCCGCTTGGACCTCCACCTCTATCGTCTCAGGCTCCCCGTCCAGTTCGACCGCGTCATAGGCGCATGCCTCGACGCACTTGGCGCACTCGCTCCCCTCGCAGACCTCGGTGTCGATCGTGTACTGGAGCGGGTAGGCCATCGCGTGCGGCAGGTAGATGGCCTTCGTCGTGTCCATCCCGTAGTTGAACTCGTTGGGGCGTTCGACCGGACAGGCCTCCAGGCAGTCCCCGCAGGCCGTGCATTTGCTGTTTACACCACGCGGCGTCCGTCGGATGGTGGCCTGGTAGCTCCCGGGCCCCTCGCTGATCTTTTCGACCTCCGCCAGCGTCATGCACTGGATTCGCGGGCTGGTCTTGACGCGTCGCAGGTTGATCTCCAGCCCGCAACTCGGCGGACAGAGCTTGGGGAAATACTGGTTCGAGCTGGCCACGCGCCCACCCACGTACGGGGTCTTCTCGATCAGCAAGACCTGGCATCCCGCTTCGGAGGCTTCGATCGCGGCGGTGATGCCGCTGATGCCCCCGCCGACCACCAGAATCTTTCCCTGGCTACCGTTTCCACTCATTCCGATCCCTTTCCACTCGACTCGGCCGAGGATGCGTCGAACAGCTCCTTCTTGTCGAGCTTTCCCTTGAACGCCTCGGCAACGTGGGACTTCACCTTCATGGTCGGTTCCCCGAAGAGGCTGAATCGCAGCCACAGAAACCCGAACCGCAGCAACGTCTCGTCGTCGCGGCGCATGTCCTCGACGAAGTCCTCGTCCACCACGAAGCGCTCCAGCAGCGTGCTCTGGAACACGAACTCCCGGAACTTGTCCAGATCGTAGCACGCGGTGAACATCATCTGCATCTTCTCGGGGGGAAGCGTCCCCCCCTGCTCGAAGTACGGATGAAGCGTCAGCTCTTTGAGGGCCTCGCCCCACTCGTCGTACGCGTCCACATCCTGATCGTCGAGCCACTCGCGAACCGTCCACTCTCTCGGCTCCGAGAATCCCTCGCAGCCGCTCTCCTCGAGCAGGAAGTAGAACCGATCCCCCCGCCAGCCGTCTGCGGTGTCTTTCTGGGCCGCCAGCCCCAACGGGTACATTCGACAGGGCCACGGCCGATCGGAATACACACCGCAGCCCTCGTCCGTCAGGAAGGGGCAGGTCTTCTCTTCGTCGTCATTCATCTTGAGGACGACCACAGGCGTTCTCATGTCCTTCTGAACGGGCAGAAGGATGTGTTTTTCGATGAACTCACCCGAGGTCATCCCAAGGCGCTTTCTGATCCCCAGGACATCGTACGGAGACAGGAAGATGTTCACGTCCCGGCAGCACCGGTTGAAGCACGAGACACCGGGGTGGCAGGCAAACCTGAACGTGTCGTCCGGTCCCAGCCGCGGATAGTCCGAGAGGATTTCCTCCCGAAGTCGCTCTCCCGGATCCCCGGGACTGACGCCTTTCTGGTCGCTCACGCCTCATCCTCCACGATCATCTCCCGAGTCGCTGAGTCGGACCAGACCGGGATCCGCAATGAAGCCCCCGTCACCGGATTCAACGTGTATCGGTAGGATGCATTCTGGTTGAACTGCTCCCTCATCCAGGTCCACCCCTCCCTGTAGTAGGTGCAGTCGTCGTTGAAGCAGGCCCAGAAGAACTCCTCGTCCCAGGTGGCTTCTTCGGGCACCAGCCACTTCTTCAGCTTCGAGTCGCAGTGGGGACAGGTCGGGGGCGTTTCCGCCATGGGTACCCTCGGTTGCGGTTAGATCTGGCAATCCTTCGGGCGCCGCGCAGCGGCGCCCGAAGGATCCCAAACATCGGAGCCCGAAGGCCCCGAAGTGTTACTGCGTGATGTACTTGACCGGCTTCTTCATCATCGTCCACTCGCCGGTCTTTCGGTCATAGGTGCAGTTGACGAAGGCCAGCCAGTTCTCGTTGTCGATCTCCGGCTTGTCGGCGCGGAAGTAGTACCCGGGCCAGCGCGTCTCCTCGCGGAAGAGGATGGAGCGCATGTGGGCCTCAGCCTGATACATCCGGTGCACGTTCTCCCAGCCCCGCATCAGCTCGTGCAGGTCCGCAGCAGCCATGGCATCGGCATCGGTCTTGAGATGGTCCAGCAGCTCCATACCCTTCTCCAGGAGCTTGTCGCTCGTCTGGAACTGGCTGGAGACCCCGCCGGCGTACTCGTCCATGATCTTCTGGAGCCGATACATAAACTGCGTGGGCCGGATGTAGTTCCGGTTGATGTCCGGATCGGTCGTCTCGGCCTTGTGCTCTTCGAAGGTGCTCAGCGGCTTGAGGATCTCGGCCTTGAGCGCATGCACCTCCGCGTCGTCCACGGCGGGGGCCTCGTTGTTGTCCACAACGTAGGAGAGCGCAGCCTTGGCTGCGATTCGGCCTTCGGTGAACGAGCCGGAGGAGAACTTGTGGCTGGACGCACCCGAGGCATCGCCGGCGGCGAACATCCCGCTCACCGTCGTCATGTGCGGGTAGCCCCAGCAGTACTCGTCCTTGGTCTCGTCGGTCTGCAGATCCTCGGGACCGGACACCCACGCGCCGGAGGCGCCAGAGTGCGAACCGATGAAGTAGGGATCGCACGCCATGATCTCGGACGGCTTCTTCTCGGGCTCCACGTTCGTGGAAGCCCACAGAATGGCCTGCGAGATGGTCATATCCAGGAAGTCTTCCCAGGCCTCCGACTCCAGCTCCCGCAGCTCCCTCTGGGCGGACTTGGCATCCGGAGCCTTGTCCACAATCGCCTGGATCGCATCGGCCGTCTGCATGTAGATGGGGGACTTCCCTTCCATCACATCCAGCATCATCAGCCAGTTGCGCAGGTTGGCCGGGCACGGTTTCACCTTGCCGTAGGGCTCCCACTTGTCGAGCTCGGCGGCGTTCTCCTGCATGTAGTTTCCGCCCTGGGCGTTGGTGGCCGTCGCCTTGAACAGCAGGAACCACGCCCCCACGGGACCGTAAGCGTCCTTGAACCGCACGGGGATGAAGCGCACCTCCTGGCAGGTCATCTCGGCGCCACCGTAGATC
>JASLMQ010000425.1 GCA_030746455.1 Candidatus Latescibacterota bacterium | reverse complement strand
GACCGGACATCCCGTCGCGTACGTAGACGAGAACGCGGCCGAGTTGACCATATGACCCCGAGGAACGGCCGCCTCGGGCATGAAGTCACGGATGAAGGCGTCATCGCGGTCCAGCCACGGCTCCGCGGCGGAATAGATGCGTTCTGCGAGGCGCTTGGCGGATGGATCGTCCGCGGCACGTTGTCTGGCCAGCTGGATCTGTTCGGGCGTGTGAAGATTCACGTTGGCTCCTTGCTGGGTGTGTAGATTGGGCGTGTGGCAGATAGGATGATAGGCATTGGAGATTAGGGGATGGTATATTACGAATTGGTGGCCGAAGCTCACGCTCAACTTCGGGACTGGGTAGGCCGGTAAGTAGCCCCGAAGGGGCGACGGTTATTAGCCTGGGGCGCAAGCCCCAGGAAACCGGTGAAGCCCCGAGCCCCAAGCCCCGGAAGGGGCGACAGTAAGCTGAGCCCAACGTCGGAACTCGGTGCCCGCGGCGGCCTCACAGGGGGAAAGGTCCCCATCACGAAACGGTGAGCTCCGCGCGGCAGTTGGACTTGAGACGGAACGTCCCGTCGTCCCGACGGACCGCGGTCGCCCGTGGTGCGATAGACACCGAATCGCCGGGCCCGAAGTCGTAGAGATAGGCGATGTCACCCGACGCGAACCGGCTGTCCAGGTCGTGATGGCCCTCAAGCGCGACCGACCCGTCGCGGCGGAACCCCGGTCGGTGGGGTGAGAGCTTGACGTCGTCCACGGGCAGCCAGACGGAGCGCTCTTCGTCCACCAATCGAGCCCCGCGGTAGTAGCCCTGGGACGCCAGGTAGAGGCAGGTGACAGTCGAGAGGCCCGACCCGTCTGCATTGATCCCGGTGACGGCCAGCCGGCCGATACAGAATGTCTCGTTGCTGAGGGCGATCCGGTAGCGACGGCCCTCCAGCTTCTCGACCGATGAGATGGTGTAGGCGGTGGAGCGACGGCCATTTCCGATCCGAACCGTCTCACCGATGAGGCCGCGCGTCCTGAGCGGCTGGCTGCCCCGGTTCCGCTCGACGTCCAGCGTGGAGACATCGGGATCGACGGCGACAACGGTGCCCGAGATCCCCTTCTCGATGGCGAGGGTGCAGCCACCGGAAGAGACGCACCCGAGACCCACCAGGTGGAGACGCGTGGGAACCCCCTCGACGTCGGTCCTGGCTATGCTGAAGCTGGATCCCTCCGGGCCCACGGAGTGACGAACGGTGTCCACCCCCTGAAGATGGTGGACCTTCAGGCCGATCGCGCGATCGGTCCGCTCCAGAGGCTCGATGGAACGAACCCTGGGCTGGCCGGAGAATGGTTCGAGGACGCCGGCGAACTGGCTCGTGAGGCCCTCGCCCGAGTTCCTGAGGATCAGGAAGTCCAATGGGTCGGCCGCGCCTCCCTTCCGCGGGGGATCCCCGTGCGCCACGATGGTCTCGCCCGAAGGGAGATAGGTGGCGCGGATCCCCGTGCCGTTCTCGGCATCGCGCCAGACCGCCGACCAGGGCGCTACGGGGTTGGCCCTTCGGACGTCGTACAGATAGGAGTGGCCGCTGCCGCGGTAGGTGTAGTAGGATCGCCCCTTGCGCTCGAAGTCCTGCAGGCCCTCGTCGTCGTAGATGGCGCCGTAGGGGACGTCTTCGCCGGCGAGCGTTCCCTCGGCCTGCGGGGCCGAAAGCTCGACGCCCTCGGTGCTGAACGTCCCGTGGAAGCCGTGGATGCCATAGTCGTGGCGATCGCCACCCGCGACGCGAAAGAGGTCGACGACGTATCGGGCATCCGGTGCCAGCTCGATCAGCGCGACCGTCCGGCGATACTCGGAGACGTGGTGGTAGGCGTCGGGGGCGTCCGCCTCGACCAGGTCCAGGCCGTCCGACGACGCGAAGTGAATCAGTCGCCCTGGCGTCTGGGTGTCCTGCCTGCGCTCGTCCACCACGACTGTGTTGTGGGAGGCCGTGTTCTTCGTCCAGATCGCGGGGGGCTCGCCCTCCGAGGCGTGCTCGGGATAGCCCATGTCCGGGATCAGCTTGCGGCAGCAGCCGAAGAGCTCCAAGTTGAGCCTGTCGAAATGACCGTGCTCGGTGGCCGCGCGTCCGTAATAGAGCGAGACCGCGGTTCGTTCGTCCCCTCTCCCGGACCTCAGCAGCACCAGCCCGTACCCACCCATCAGGTGGCTCACCGTAGAGAGGCGCCTCAGCTCGGTCGCTCCTTCCGGGCTGGGGGATACCTCGGGGACCTCCTCGAAGAGGGAGTCGAAGGTGTCGAAGCCGTCGCCGTAGCTGCGAAGGAGCTCACCGACGAACGGATCGCGCGTGCGGGCATAGGCGGCGCGTAGAGTCGACCGGGAAAGCTGCACCAGGCCGCCTTCGGCCGAGCCGGCGTCCCCGATGGCGGGCACGAAACGGTCCAGGCAGGTCATCTCGACGGCCCACCGCCACATCCGTCGGAGCTTGGGGCGGTCCCAGATGCTGACGCCCTGTCTCTCGAGGTACCGGGCAATCGTGGTCATCCGACCGACCCATCCGGAGTTGTAGCTGGGGGAGGACTCCCACCCGATCCCCTCGCGGAAGTGAAGGTTGTCCAGCGCGAAGTTCACGCCCTCCGCGTGGGCCGCCCGGTCGCGGAAGATGTAGTCGTCGAAGCTGGTGAGCATTTCCTTCCGCGCGGTGGCTTCGCCGGTCTGGTTCAGCACCCAGTCCACGGCGCGGTCGATCTCCTGCCGGTCGCCCGACGCCAGGGCCGCGACCAGGACCGATTCCTGGTGGCCGCCGTAGTTTCCCCTGATCTTCCCGCCGTAGATGCCCTCCAGGCAGGGGGCGATAATGCCTTGCTCCAACTTGGCACGCATCGAATCAGAGGAGGGGCCGAAGGTCGGGTCCGAGGGAATGGCATCGCGGACTACGTCCAGGGCCTTGCAGAGAGAGCGGACCGTTCCCCCCTCGTGGATCTGGTTCTCGATCCTTCCGTCGTACCCCGGCGAGAACTCCATCCCGTAGCTGCCCTGGACGGCGTAGTCCATGTCCGGGTAGACCTCGGCGATCCGGTCCAGGATCACGAGTGCCTTGTGGGCGTACCTGGCGTCGCCGGTGAGCAGGTATGCCTGGGCGAGCGTCTCAGCGCCTGAGACCGTTGTGATCAGGAGATGCTCGCTGCAGTAGGCGATGAACCAGTGCCGGTAGGGCGAGTCCTCGGACTTCCAACCGAAGCCGTCGTCGGCGTGGGGACCGGTGAGCAGGCTCCGGTCCTCCATGCTGCTCCGGTAGTATGCGCCGAAGTCGTTGCTCGGGTAGGTCTCGCCCCCAGTGGCACATACGACGTGCCACGGGTCATTGAACGGGTCGTGCCGCCACGCCGCCAGGCCGCCCGACTGGCCGTGCCCGTGGATGGGGCAACCCACGACGTGATTGACGTAGAACGAGCGGGGGACCGCGGCCTCGGGCACCAGGGCGCGGATCGCGTCGTCTTCCCTGGCCAGCCACGGATCGGCTGCGGCGGTGATGGAGTCGGCGACCTTGCGCGCGGTGGGGTCAGCGGATACCCGGTCTCGGGCAAGCGTGGCTTGTTCGGACGTGATCAAGTTCACGGAGGTCCCTCTGGGAGGGCTGGACCTTCACCCTTCCGTGTGGCAGGTTGGTTGGACACCGGGGGAGTCGGATCTTCGGGGGGAGGCCCAGCATCGCTGCGTTGCAGCGCCGGCGGGCGAGCAGGGCGGCTCATGTGTATGACAAGAGGTCCGATCGCGCAAGCACAAAATCGGGAGGCCGCGGGAGGTCGCGCGGCCGGACAGGAGACGGAGACATGATGGTGAGAGTCAGGGTGTATCGATCAGACGGTACGTCTATAGGTGAAATCCAGTCGCCCGCCGAGGTGGTCCAGAGGTGGCTGGCCGGCTTGTCCCGTCCGGAGACCTCCGAGCTGTGCGACGTCCGGGATCTGATGGACCCGGACCACGAGAATCTCAACTACGATTGGGATGTCTGGGCTCGGCCGGAAGAGGTCTCGCAGGATTTCGGGGGAAGGGACGGATGATCGGAAGTCCGTCAGGCGCATCTGGCACCCAAATCTGTGGCCACCGGCAGGGCAAAGGCTTATATTAGCGCCCTGTCGTGTAGAGATGGACCAGGAAGGCCGCGGAGAGGACCAGGGGGAGGCGGATCGGGGCAATGGGCGCGCGGGATTCCGCTACCGTGCTGACGGGAACCGGGAGAGAACACATGGACTATCGTACACTGGGGCGAACGGGGCTCCGCGTATCACTGATGGGGATGGGAACGGGAGGCCCGAGCAATTTCGGGCAGAGCACCGGGGTGCCCGAGGACGAGATCAAGCGGCTCGTACGCCGCGCTCTGGATCTGGGGATCAACTTCTTCGATTCGTCGGCGGCCTACAAGGAGAGCGAGGCGATCCTGGGCCGGGCCCTCGAGGGGGTCCCCAGGGACGAGTATATTCTGGCGACCAAGTTCCACGCCACGCGGGACGACTGGATGGCGACCCAGGAGGAGATCGTCGCCTCTGTCGATCGCAGTCTCGAACGGCTCAAGGTCGAAAGCGTGGAGATCATGCAGTTCCACGGCGTGGCCCCGGAGGACTACCGCCGGACGATCGACGGGCTGATGCCGACCGTGCTCCGGCTGCAGGAGCAGGGCAAGTTCCAGTACATCGGGATCACGGAAACCTACGCGCGAGACCCACGGCACGAGATGTTCCCCGTGGCGCTGGAAGAGGACCTGTTCGATACGGCGATGGTGGGCTACAACCTGTTGAGCCCCACCCCCGAGCGCACGGTTCTCCCGATATGTGAGGAACGTAACGTGGGTGTGATCTGCATGGTGCCCGTGCGGAAGTCGCTCAGCCGCCCCGAGCTCCTCGCGGAACGGATTTCCGATGCCAAGGCCCGCGGTCTGATCGAGAAGGATGCGCTGCCTGACGACGACCCCCTTGGG
>JASLMQ010000424.1 GCA_030746455.1 Candidatus Latescibacterota bacterium | reverse complement strand
AACTACGTCTGTATGTCTAACGCTGTACTCGGAGGTCGATCCCTCACACCCGCCGTCTCCACCCAGCGCCCTTGAGGACCCGCGCCTCTCTTTCGCGTCTTTTGCCTCCTTCGTAGTTCCGCCTCTCCCGACTTCCGCTAGTCCCTGTATGCATCGATGGCACCAAGCACGTCAATCAGGCTCAACCCCGTGTGATACCCCGGATCCGCATCGGCCGTCGCGGGGATAACCTGCGCGACATCGCCGGTTACCGACCGGGTCTGGTAGGCCATCAGGTGCAGGTCAGGCCGGACGAAGTGCTCCGTGAAGGCATTGTGGCAGAGACCGAAGGTCCGAAGGCACATCTTCCGGTCGCGGTCGCTCTCCGCGACCCGCACGCAGAAGACTGCGGCTCGCATGGCTTCGGGAAGACTCCACCACGGCATGTCCGTGTTGGTCGGGCTCCGGGACACGAGGTCGAACGCCTTGCAGATGCCACCCGGGCCGTCCTGGTAGCCGTTCTCGAATCCCCGCTCGAGCAGGCGCGGCATCATCGCCTCCGCCGCTGCGATCTCCCCCCTCTGATTGCTGCCCGCCAGGTCTTCGGCCTTCTCAGTGGACATGAACTTCAGTGCCAGACCGACGCATTCGAGGGCATGTCCGGGATCGCAGAGCACCCGTCCGTCCTCGAGGTAGGGCCGTCCGTCGTCGCCGATGGCCTCCCAGAAGTCGTGCACCTGGAGATCGTCGACCCGGCCATCCGTGTTGGCATGGTGCCTGAGCTCGTGCCGAATCAGCCGAAGCCCCATCTCGACTGCCCCGCTCTCGCCGTAGCTCGCCATCAGGGCGGCGGTCCCGATCTGGATCATGTACGGCCCGTGAGAATGGCACCCCGGCTTGGGACGGACGGGGTTCTTAGGGTCGAGGGGCTGCTGATCGGTAACGAAGGATCTGCTGAGGATGGCAGCGTCGACGCTACGGCAGTACTCCAGCGTCTCGTCCACGGCCTGCTCATCCTCCAGGTACTGGCCGGCGGCATACATCCCCTTCGAGCAGAACAGATCGCTGAACCCATGGGGCGAACCACTGTCAAGGGCCGTGGCTATGGGGCTCCCGTCGTCGTCGAGCGCGAATGGCTCGCCCTCCGGTGTCATGAAGAAGAAGAGGTGGCCGCCGTTCCGAGCCCGGATCTCCCGCAGTGCACCAAGCACCTCGCGCATCATCCGCTCGAGTCTGGGGAGCAGATCGGGTGCGATCCCCTCCTGTCGCATCCACCGACAGTGTCCGGCAACGGCCTCGAGGCCCCGCCCCTGGATCCAGCCGTATACGGCGTTGCGGCCGCGGATCGGATCGTCGGCGGGGAAGTCCTCGCCGGTAATCAGGTCGAGCTTGGTATCTATGAACGGGTAGTCCGGCGCACGATCGTACCGGTCCGCCATGGCCGCCATCACGGACATGAGCATCGCCCGGTAGTCTCCCACGACCCGCCTCAGGTCCTCCCACCCCGGCTCCTCAGGAAGCAACGTGCCCCGGTACAGCTCCCCCGCCTCTGGGTCCTTGGTGGTGATTCCGGTCATTCGTGTTCTCTCGTATCTAGGTTCTAGCACCCCGGTGTCTCAGCCCTGCCCGGGCTCCGTCTTGGGCTCGATCCCTCTGGCTCTTGGACCTTTATATCGGTGTCTATCCGTGTTCATCTGTGGTAAGGTGTTCGCCTTCCGGGGCTATGCTTCCAGCAGCTCCGAGATCGCCCCCAGCATCTCCTCCTTGCTGAACGGCTTCCGGAACGAACGCAAGGCTCCGCGCTCCAGCGCGAGCTGGCCCGGGTTTGTCTCGTACCGCACCTCCGTGTCCGTGAGGGCCACGCCCGATATGGCGATGATCTTCGCCTTCGGATCGGCCTCCTTCAGTTGCGTGATAAGCGCGAGGCCCCCGGAGGGAGGCAGGAACAGATCCGTGATCACCAGGTCCGCCGGGTCGGTCTCGTAGAGCTCGAGGGCCTTGTCGCCGTCAGCTGCCTGTACGACGTCGTATCCGGCACCCGAGAGCATATCCCTCAAAATCGCACGGATGATTCGATCGTCGTCTACTACGAGAATCTTGGCCACATCTGCCCCCGCTCGTGCGTTGCATGTTGAGTGGTGCGTCGTCCATTCTCAAGACCACGGACGGCAGACCACGGACGGCGGAAGAACCCATCACTCCGCGCCATCACCGCCTGTGGTGTCGTCGTCTATCGTCTGTGGTCCGTGGTCCGCTTTCACGCTTCTCTCCCTTCTCCCACCGCAATCAGCACCCGCTTCATCGTGATGGGCCCAACCATCTGATTGATCGCGATCACGGCCACCACCACGGTCACGAATGCCTCCCCCCATCCGGGGAATCGGCGCACGACCTCCATCGCCAGGCCCAGGCTCACCCCTGCCTGCGTGAGGTAGGCCATGCCGGCCACGCGGTTGAAGCGCGGCGGATCCCCACCCAGCTTCCCACCGGTGTACGCGCCCAGGAAGATCGCGGCCGCCCGGATGACAACCAGCACGAGTGCGAGGACCCAGGTCTGGCGAAGGGCGTCGAGATTGAGCCCCGCGCCCGCGAGGGTGAAGAAGACCACGAAGACCGGAAGACTGATTTGCTCGATCGCTTCCACGAAGAGACCGCCCTGACGCGAATGGTTCTGCACCGTGAAGCCGGCCGCCACGCAGATCAACATCGGCTCAAGCCGCAGAGTCAGGTCGTGCACGTCGCGCAGATAGTCTGCCAGACCGTGCGAGATGCTGGTGACCAGAAGCGCAGTGCCAAGGAGCAGCAGAGGCAGATTGGCGTGCACCCGATCGATGTAGAAGGCAAGTCCACGGCCGATGGCTACGCCGATAACCACACCGGACACGATCTCGAACAGAAGGCTGCCGGCGAATCCGAGGCTCAAGGCGGCTTGCGGCGACAAGATGACCTCGGTGAGCGAGACCACCACGGCGAACAGCACGATCACCAGGACGTCCATCGCAACCGTTACGCCGAGCGCTGTTTCGGTGAACGGGCCCTTCGCCCTGGTCTCGTTGATGATAGCGATGGCGCTCGATGGAGACCGCGCGACAGCCAGCACGCCGAAGAGCATGCCCACGGCCGCAACCTGCATCCCTG
>JASLMQ010000423.1 GCA_030746455.1 Candidatus Latescibacterota bacterium | reverse complement strand
CCTGGAACTGACCCTGGCCAACACCGGAGAGGGGTCCGTGGATGTCACAAGCATCCGGGTGACCGGTTCGGACGCGGATGTCTTCCTGGTGCCGGAAACCTCTTTCACGATCGGTCCGGAACAGGTCTCTGGCGTGAATCTGGGGGTGATCTTCGCCCCGACCTCAAGTGGGACCAAGACGGCCAGTGTGATCATCACACACGATGCGCCGGGGAGCCCGGCCGTGGTTCCTCTGTCCGGCACAGCCGTCCGGGGCGAGCCTCCGCCCGGACAGGCCCTCGTCCGTGCGCGTATCGTGCTGCCGGAGGGCAGGGACCTGTGGACCGAAGGCCTCACTGTCGTGTCGCCGGTGTCATCTGTCGGTTTCAGGCCTGCGGCGGAGATCGAGGTGGCTACGACCGTCTCCCAGAAGCCCCAGATCGTGGTCGTGGAAAACAAAGAGGGCGCACCCGTGCTTCTCGGCTTCGTATCACCGCCCAACGCTGAGAAACGGGCCTACCGTTCCAGAGGCAAGGCGACGGCCGATCAGGCATTGGAGATCGGCGCCAGGTCCACTGCGCTGGCTCTTGTGATGATGAATCCCCTCCTGTTCAGGAGTTCCGCCTCGGATCGGCAGGAGATCGCGGACCTTGCGTCGTCTCACTCGGGGTTCGGGGAGTTGATTGAGCAGATCGAGATCCGGTTGCGGAACGTTGAGAATCCGGCACTGGACGACCCCGAAGCGGCATTCCTCTACGAACGCGCGGGTGCTATTCTCGTTGACATACTCAAGCAACCAAAGGCGGGAAAGAACGTTGTGCCCGATGGGGGCGATGGACTGTGGATCGAGGACGCTCCGGGCACCAGCGTGATCTTTCACAGCCCGTACCAGATCTACTATGCCCTGGAGATCGGGGGGCTCGGGTTGGCGACGTTTCATCACGTGGGATCAATTCCGCCGCGTGAGCCGATCTTCGAGTTGTTCCGGTGGCCCCCGTTCCTGCCGACCGACGAGGGGCGGACGGAGCCCCTGGCCTTGGCCGATGGCGCCTACTCGGTGCGCATGAGCCGGGGATTCGATCCGACTGTGAGCATGGACGACCCCAGTGATCCAGGGGTGAGGGCCACCGTACTCAACGCCGGGCTGGTGATCTGGAATGTGTTCGATATTCTGGTAGGCGTTCCCGATGTGCTTGCGGATCTGGAGGACCTGAAGCTCACGATCGCGCCCAGTGATCTCGTCGCCGTCGCGTCCGCAATCGGTGAACGGGATGTCACCGGTGCTACAGGCGCACTTCTGGATATCGCCATCGATAATTCAGAGAGCATCGCTCGGTGGCTGTGGGGCAGCGCGACCGCTCCCGAAGGTATGGCTGACTATGCGGGCAGCATACTGCCGCTGCTGGAGAACGCAACTGTGGCGCTGCGTGTTCTGGACGCCGCGAACGCGGTTTCATTGATGTCCGATTTGGTGTCGGCTCCCAGTGAGGTGACCTGCAGTATCAAGCACGAGGACGGCGTGTTGGATCTGCATGTGCCCCGATATGCTCTTTCCGGACGTGTCATCGGCACGGGCGGCGGGCTGGCCAACGTGATGGTCCAGCTGGGGGGCGCTGAAGTCGATTCGACGACATCAGACGAGAATGGCGACTACCTGTTCCCCAGCTTGCCTGACGGCTCTTACACACTGACGGCCTCCAGAATCGGCTATTCATTTCTGCCGGTCACGCGAGTCGTGTTGGTCTCGGGATCAGACCTGAGCGAAGAGGACTTTGTTGGCACAGAGATCCCGACCGGTGGCCCCACCGGGGGAGCCGGGGATACCTTGGTTGTCGAGCTTTCCAGAGATGTAAGGATGGCGTTCGTGTACGTCCGCCCGGGAACGTTCCTGATGGGATCGCCGGATTCCGAATCTGGACGCGATCTGGACGAAGGCCCGCTGCACGAGGTGACGATAAGCCAGGGGTTCTACTTGAGCAGATACGAAGTGACACAGGCGCAGTGGCGGGCCGTGATGAGTACCACGCCCTGGTCTGACAGCGACCGCTACCGAACGTATGGACAAGAGGGCCCGGACTACCCGGCCGTGAACGTATCGTGGGATGACGCCGGTACATTCTTGCGGAAGCTGAACGATGCAGCCGGATCCGATGTCTACCGTCTGCCCACAGAGGGGGAATGGGAGTATGCGTGCCGGGCAGGAACGACGACGCCGTGGTCGAGCGGCGACAAAGACGAACTGCGATGGCAGGCGTGGTTCGTGGATAATGCCGGGACGCGTTACACAGCGAAGGTCGGTACGAAGAAGGCAAATCCCTGGGGCCTGCACGACATGCACGGGAACGTTTGGGAGTGGGTACAGGACTGGTATGCGAGGGACTACTCAGGAGTCTCCGCAAGCACGGATCCCCTGGGGCCCGCCTCAGGATCGGATCGTGTCCGCCGGGGTGGGGACATGGGCTCGAACGCCAACGCGCTGCGGTCCGCCAACCGGGATGCGGCGAGGCCGACTCATCACTATGGCGACATGGGGTTTCGTGTGCTCAGGGGAGCCGATTAGGCTGGTATGGGGAAGAGCCGGGAGGGGGAAGCGTCGGCAACTCCTACGACAACGCACTGGCCGAAACCATCATCGGCCTGTTCAAGACCGAAGTCATCCGGCAGCGTGGCCCCTGGCGCAACCTGGAACAGATCGAGTTCGCCACGCTTGAATGGGTGGACTGGTTCAACAACAGACGACTGCTGGGGCCCATCGGTGACATCCCACCCGCCGAGTTCGAACGGCAGCACTACGGCTCACAGGAGGCCCTCACCAAGGTCGCTGCACTCACGTAACTGAGTCTCCGGAGTAACCGGGGCGATTCAGTGGGTGCGGCTTTTTAATCTGAACTTTGCATTGTCCGCAGCGTGATATCGCTTGTGCGACGGGGCTTTCGGGCCGCAGGGGGTGTAGCGCTTCGGGCTACGGAGAGATGTCGAGGAGTTCGAACGCCTTTCGCTGCAGCGATGTTTGTTGGGTGGTCAC
>JASLMQ010000422.1 GCA_030746455.1 Candidatus Latescibacterota bacterium | reverse complement strand
ATCCTCGGATCGCGTTCAGCACCTCCACGTCTCGGGTGCCGTTCTCTCCTCCATAGTCGAGTGACTTGCCGTTCACCACGCCCTCGTAGAGACTGCACCAGACCTCGGCCACAGACACGTTGTCACCCTCGGGCAGCGCGTAGGCCTGATACGGGCTCTCCCACGGTACCGGCGGATCCGTATCCACGTATGTCCGGGACACGGTCTCCGCCTCACCCTCACCAACCGTCTCCGTGTTGATCTCCAGCGTCCGATCGCCATCCTTCAGGTACAGCTGTCTCCCCCGGATAGCCCCCTTGGTCCCGGTGACCTCCCAGTGGTTCTTCCGTTCGGAGTTGCACTCGTAGGTCCCCTTGATCCCGCCCGACCACTCGATCTGTCCCCGCTCCGCGACGACCGGATCATCGGGGAACTCACCTGTCACGCTTACCGCCTCCGACTCCAGAATCGCCCGGATCCCACTGATCCCGTGGTAGGAGCCGGAGGTGTAGGACAGGTAGAACGATTCGACATCGCCGATGAGGCCGCTCTCAACGATCCGGCGCTTCAGCCTCTCGTGGGGCCACCGACGCACGTTCTCCGACACCTCCATCAGCACCCCGTGCTCCTCCGCCGCCTCCAGCATGACCCTTGCGCACGGGATGGTGATCGAAATCGGCGTCTCCGTGAGGATGTGGACCTTGCGCTCGGCCAGCATCCGGGCCACAACGTGGTGGATCTCAGCCTGGACCCCGATCAGGCAGACGTCCGGCTTCTCCTTGTCCAGCATCTCCTCCATGTCGGTATAGGCCTTACACGACATCTCAGCAGCGACCGTCCCGGCTCTCTCCTCGTCGATATCGGAAACCGCCACCAGCTGGAACCGGTCGGTCAGCTTGGGCAGAACGGCCAGATGGGCACCCGCCCTGCCGCCCGGCCCGACAACAGCAGCCTTCAAGATCGTCATCGATTCCTCTCCTTGTGGGATGGCACCTTCCGGCACCCGAGCGCGACCTCAGCTCCGCGACAGGATCATGCGCCGTTTCCGATTTCTCGCTTGGCTCTCTCTACCACCTGGCGCATCTCTACCAGGCTGTCCGGATCTCGTTCAGGTCTTCTGTACGAGGCGACGAGCTCATCGATCTCGTCCTGAAGTCTGTCCAGGACCTTCCTTTCCTGCTCGGGCCCGGAGTAACCCGAGCGGTCGAGGAATGGGGGAAGCCAGGTATCTTCCCTGAAGTGGTCCAGGGTGTGATCCTGGCTCAGATAGCTCTTGTCGATTCCGAACCCCACCTCGATGATGGTGTCCAGCGCGATCGTCTCCGGAGTCACCTCGACGGGCCTCCCGATCAGCTGGACGCCCAGGCCAAGCTCCCTCTCCAGCATGAGCTGAACCGGACTGAGCACCTTGCCCTCTTCAAGCGTGCCCTGCCCCATACCCGGATGTCGACCGGTGAATGCCGCAATGGTCATCGCCTTGTAGGCCTTTTCCCACGCCGCGAAGTAGCCCGGCACTCTGGCGTCGCAGTACTCACCCGTTCCGATGCCAATCGCCATCCCCGTCCACCTCCGAAGAAACTCGACGGTGGCCAGCGCGTTTCGCAGGCCATCGAACGCGGAGTAGCTGACGCCACCGGTTGCCATGTCCGTGGAGCCTCCGTACACGACCCCGTCTAGCTTAGCGTCTGGATTTACGGCGCGCGCCAGGATCCACGCCGCAATCTGCTCGGCCGCGGAGACCACGATGAAGCCCGCCGTGGTCACTGGTGTGGTGCTCCCGGCGACGGGCATGGCCGCAAAGCCGCACGACGCCCCCGTCCTGGCGCGGCGGACGAACTTGTCCGCCACATCCTTCTCGTAACGCAGCGGATGTGCGAAGCAGTTTGCCCCCCATGTAAACCAGTCGGCAATCCCCACAATCTCGCCCATCTCTATGAGGTAGTCGACTTGGCCCACGTTCCAGGCGAATGCCGGACCGGGTTTCCTGGCGTACTCCGCCAGGACCAGGGCCGCCTCCAGGGGCTCGACCATAGGGGGGACGTCGGTCAGCAATAGACAGTGCCCCACGGCACCCTCATGCAGAACGTCCCCGAGCTTCACCAGCTCGACGAAGTCGAGACGGTTGCCGGGACGGATTTCGTCAGCTCCATAGTCGTGAATGAACTGGGCAACCTGAGTACCCAAGCCGGGCAGGGCAGGGGCGGAGAACGGTTCCAGCTTGGGATCTTGGGACCCGCGGTTCTCTTCTATCAGGGTCTCGACGAAATCCTCTATTAGCTTCCCCGGAAATCGTGCCACCTGGTCTGCCCGGTCCACCGTCGCTCCCTGCTCCTCCAGAGCGTCTAGAAGGTCCGAGTTCTGACACAGGATTCCGACCTCTTCGAGCACCGCGAGAACCGCCTCAGCGAGTGTGGGTAGGTCCGCTTCCTTCAAAAGCTCGTGATTGGGCATGGCCCTGCCTACTTCCCGGTCTCGGTCTCGTTCCGGATCTAGTCGCGAGGCGTGGATTACGAACCCAGACAAGGTAAGGATGCGCGTCTCCCCGTCAAACGGATTTCGCTTTGCGCGGAATGGTGCTCTCGCCTATCTTTGGCTCCGCGCAAGCATCGCCAGACGCAAGATCGACAGACCGGAGAGGAGGCCACCTCAGGTGGATGAGACGACGATCCCAACCATTCCGCGAGAGTTCCGCGGCGTCTGGGTCACCACCGTCGGAAACGGGAACTGGCCTTCGCGGCGCGGGTTACCCGTCTGCGATCAGCGGAGCGAGGCCCTCGCCATTCTGGACCGCTGCCTGGAGCTCAGGCTCAATGCCGTGGTCTTCCAGGTTCGGCCCCAGTGCGACGCCCTCTACGCCTCCTCCCTCGAGCCATGGTCCTACTATCTGACGGGCCAGGAAGGCAAGCCGCCTGACCCCCTGTACGATCCGCTCGAGTTCTGGGTCGAGGAGGCCCACAGGCGCGGACTGGAGCTTCATGCCTGGTTCAATCCCTACCGCGCCAAGCACGCATCCCACAAGGGCGAGTCGGCGGACAGCTCCATGGCCAAGACACGACCGGACCTGGCCCTGCACCTGGGCAGCAAGGGATACGTGTGGCTCGACCCCGCGCATTCCGACACACAGGCCCACTCCCTCGCCGTGGTCATGGACGTCGTCGACCGCTACGACGTCGACGGCATCCACTTCGACGACTACTTCTACCCCTACCCTGACTACAATGACGGTCGGGACTTCCCCGATGACGAGAGCTGGAGCGCCTACCGGGCGGCGGGAGGCGATCTGCCACGTGATGACTGGCGCCGGCACAGTGTCGATACCTTCGTGCGAAAGGTCCACGAAGGCATCCGATCGAGATCACCGCACGTCAAGTTCGGCATCAGTCCCTTCGGCATCTGGCGACCGGGTCATCCGGCAGGAATCGAAGGCTTCGACGCCTACGACGTCCTGTTTGCCGACGCGCGGCTCTGGCTGACCGAGGGCTGGGTCGATTACCTCACCCCTCAGCTCTACTGGCCCAGCTCTCAGATCCCTCCCAGCTTCCCCGTCCGTCTTGGCTGGTGGGCCTCGCAAAACGAGAAGGGCCGGCACCTGTGGCCGGGGCTCTACACGGGAAGGGTCGCTCCCGACGGCTGGCCGGCCCGTGAGGCCGTCGATCAGGTGATGGTCTCCCGCGGCATGCTACCCAGCGCCCCGGGCCACGTTCACTTCCACGCCAACACCCTGATGGGCGATTGCGTGGGATCGGATGGCAAGGAGGTCGGCTCCCACCTGCTTGAGACCGTCTATCCCAAAGCCGCGCTCGTGCCCGCGTGCCCCTGGCTCAGCCATCGGTCCCCGGATCCCCCGCAGGGCGCGACATCATCACGTCAGGGAGACGAGACCGCGGTGTCCTGGACGGGTGTACCTGACGCCTTCCTCTATGTGATCTGCTGGTCCGGCGCCGACGGGTGGCAGTGGCAGGTGCTCCCGCGAGGGACGACCGCCTGCGCGCTGCCGGCGGCGGACCTGGCGTCGGAAGACCCTCAGGTCGCGGTCTCGGCTGTCGATCGTCTGGGAAACGAGAGCACCCGAGCCGTTGTCTCTCTGTGATGGCACGATCAACTTCAGATGCGAGAGGGAAGCTGTCAGCGATCAGCCCACAGCTGTCAGCAGAACCAAATCAGCCGGTGTGCCAGAATACCGCCTCCACGCGGGCGCGCGATGGCGCGCCACGCGCCGCTTCAGCTGCCTGCCCTCCGTAGCCTTGCGGAGGAGGGAAAGCTGACCGCTGATGGCTGAATGCTCTCCTTCTGCCGGAATCTTGACGCCCTTTGGTGAGGTAACCACTATGCCCGACCGCCCAAACATCCTGCTCATCTTCACCGACCAACACCGCCTCTCCGCCGTGGGAGCCTATGGCGAGACCCCCTGCCGGACGCCCCACATCGACCGCCTGGCGCAGGAGGGCGTCCTCTTCGAACGGACCTATACCGCCTGCCCGGTCTGCAGCCCCGCTCGGGGTACCGTTATGACCGGCCTTTTCCCCCACACCCACGGCATCACGTCCAACGTCCACAATCTCGGCTGCAGCGTCCACGAGATCCCGGACCAGCCGCACCTCCTCTCGCGTCGACTCGAGGCCGCCGGCTATGCCCTGGGCTACTCCGGAAAGTGGCACCTGGGAACGGATAGTGCAACGTGCTTCGGTGGGGCCAACCGTCCGTCGCTCCCGCGCGACGTAGGGTTCGAGGGTCAGAACTTCCCGGGCCATGGGGGCGGGGGGTTCAGCTACCCCGAGTACAAGGCATACCTGGCCGAGCGTGGCCTCGAGCACCGGGTCAAGCCCTGGTCCGAGCCCACGAAAGACATGGGTAGCGTGGGCGAGCTCGCCGGACCTGTCGAGTCCACCGTCCCCTACTTCCTGGCCCAGAACACCATCGACATGATCGACCGCTTCCAGGATCGCGGATCTCCCTTCTTCATCTGGCACAACTTCTGGGGGCCGCACGGCCCGTACTACGCGCCCGCCGAATTCATCGAGCCCTACCGGAACGTCGGGATCCCCCCCTGGCCCAACTACGAGTGGCCCTCACGCGCCATTCCAGGCCCTCACCACACCAAGATCCACCCCGACACCGAACGGCTCACCTGGGACGATTGGGCCACGGCGATACGGTACTACTATGCCTTCACCACCCTCATCGACAGCCAGATCGGCCGTATCATGGCCCACCTCGAAGCCGTTGGCGCCCTGTCTAACACGATAGTCATCTTCACCTCGGACCACGGCGAAACCATCGGCAGCCACGGCGGTCTGATGGACAAAGGCTGGCACCACTTCGAGGAGACCCACCGCATCCCCTTCATCGTGCGCTTCCCCGACGGCAGCCACGCGGGAGGGGTCCGAAGGCCTTTCGTGTCGACAACCGACATCTATCCCACGATCCTCGAGATGGCCGGGACGGACTGGGACGCCGACACCGTCCACGGTCGCTCGCTGTTGCCTCTCATATCAGACCCCGAGATCCCGTGGCGCGAGACCGTGGGCACCGAGTTCGGAGGCGTCAACAGCCTCTCGATGACCCAGCGCACGCTGCGCTACGAGGATCTCAAATACGGATACAACTGCTGCTGCGAAGACGAGCTCTACGACCTCGCGATGGATCCCCACGAAACACGGAACCTGATCCATCACCCCGGCTATCGCGACGCGGCCGCCGACATGCGGTCCCGCCTCGTCTCTTGGATGGAAGAGACCGGTGATCCCGCGCGCAGGATGTTCACGTGGGGTCGCGACTACTATCCAGGGGGTTAAGGCGTCGCCGCTTCCTCGATGCCCGCGTGGTACACGACCGAGCCCTGAAGCGTCCTCCCGCCTCAGGGCTCTTTCCTGTGTTGACTGCCCGAGTGCCGGGAATCGCCGCCTCACCCGGCACCAGGTCCGACCCGATCCTTTCGCGCTTTTCGCGTCTTTCGTAGTTCCGGTGTTGCTGAATCCGAGCCTAGCCCTAATCCAGCACCACTTCCCTCCCGGTCTCCTGACTCCTGTAGGTCCCATCCAGTATCGCCATCACCTGCAGCGACTGCTCTGCCGGCACCGGCGAGGGCAGGCCCTCGGACACGGCCTCGGCGAACGTCACGCACTCCAGGGCGTGGGCCGGCATGGTGTCGTCCGTCCGCTGCAGCGTGGTCGTGTAGTGCTGCCGCGTCGCGGAATCGGACCGGTAGATCTCGCAGCTGGGAAGGTGGGCTCCTCCCTGCGTGCCGTAGAGCCAGACCTGCCGGTCCACGGTTGCGCCCTGGTGGAGCATCCAGCTCGTCTCCATGATGAGCGTTGCCCCGTTCTCGAACCGCACGAACGCCGCCGCGAAATCCTCCACGTCGAACGTATCCGGTATCCCCCCGCCGCTGCGGCCCATGGTGCTGAACGCGCCCTCCTGGTGGGCAAGCGCGGCGCGGGCCACGCCCGTCACGGACACCGGCTTGGGATTGCCCATCAGCCACAGCGTCAAGTCCAGCACGTGGACCCCGATATCGATCGTCGGACCACCACCGCTGTGCTTCTTCATGATGAATCCCGGCCGTGCCGGTACGCCCGATCGGCGTAGCACCCAGCACCTTGCGTGGTACACGTCACCCAACACCCCGGTCTCGACCTCGGCCTTCATCGCCAGCGATGACCCCGAGTACCGCGATGACTGGGCGCACATCAGCAGCTTGCCGGACCGATCCCGTGCCGCGATCATCTCCTTCACGTCACCCGGCGTCGGTGCCAGCGGCTTCTCGCAGATCACGTTCTTCCCGGCCTCCATCGCCGCGATCGACAGGGGAGCGTGGTAGGCATTCGGCGTGCACACGTCCACGATATCGATCTCGGGATCGGCGAACAGGTCCTCCGAATCCGCATACAGCTTCTTGACTCCGAACCGTTCTCCCCATGCCTCGAGCACGTCCCCATCCAGGTCGCTGCCCGCCGCCAGTTCGGCATGTTCCGACGCCTGCCAGCCAGGCATATGCGATCCCGCGATTCCTCCCACGCCGATCACGCCCACCTTCAGCTTCCTCGCCATCCTCTCCTCCAAATGGTCCTGGGGTTTGTACTGTCCACCCAACTCAGCGCTGGCCTGCCGGGCCCTGAGATCTCCTCCAGAGCTCGTGCGACAATTCCCAAGTCCTCAATTCTCAATGCCTCTCTGCCTCCCCGCTACTCAGTCGTCCTCTCTACCGCCCTTCTCGGTCTCTCTGTCCCTGAGCTCTCTTCTCATGATCTTCCCCGTCGCCGTCATCGGCAGCGCCTCCACGAACTCCACCTCTCTCGGATACTCGTGTGCCGCCAATCTGACCTTCACGAACGTCTTGATCTCGTCCTCCAGTTCCCGAGTCGGCGTGACACCCGGACCCGGGACGACGAAAGCCTTCACGATCTGCGTCCGCAACTCGTCCGGCTTTCCGATCACGGCAGCCACGCCCACCGCCGGGTGCTTCATCAGGCAGTCCTCGATCTCGGCTGGACCCATTCGGTAGCCCGCGCTCGTGATCACATCATCGGTCCGTCCCACGAACCAAAAGTATCCGTCCTCGTCCTTCCGGGCCTGGTCGCCGGTCAGACACCAGTCTCCGACGAACTTGCCCTCCGTCGCATCGGGGTTCTTCCAGTATTCCAGGAACATCACCGGATCCGGACGCTTCACGGCCACCTCGCCGACCGTACCCGGAGCCACGGCCTCCCCCGCCTCGTTCACCACCTCCACCGTGTGCCCGGGCACGGCCCGACCCATGGACCCGGGCCTGACCTCCATGATCTCGGCGCAATTCGACACGAGCAGGTTCGCCTCCGTCTGGCCGTAGAACTCGTTGATCACCACCCCCATCGTCTCCTTGCCCCAGTCCAGCAGCTCCGCGCCCAGCGTTTCGCCTCCGCTTCCTATGCTTCGCATCTCGTAGTCGTGACGGGTCCGGGGATCTTCCACCTGCCGCATCAGCTTCAGCGCCGTGGGAGGCATGAAGGCGTTCCGGATCCCGTACCTGGCGATGAACTCGAACGCCGCCTCGGGATCGAATTTGCGCGCACGGTGAGCGACCACGGGGATCCCGTGGTGCAGGCTGGGGAAGAGGACATCGATCAGCCCGCCGATCCAAGCCCAGTCCGCCGGGGTCCAGAACAGGTCGTCCTCCCTGGGCAGGAAGTTGTGGGGCAGCTCCACCCCGGGAAGGTGGCCCAGAAGCACACGATGGGCATGCAGGGCTCCCTTCGGCGGCTCAGTGGTCCCCGAGGTGTAGATGATGAGGGCAGGATCGTTGGCCCGGGTGAACACCGGGTCGAACCGATGCGAGGCGCTCTGGATCGAATCCCAGAAATCGATCGTGCTGTCGACCGCGCCCCCCTGCGTCAGGAGGATGGCCTCGAGAAGAGGCAACCCTGCCCGGATCTCCTGGATCTTGTCCAGATTGGCCCCATCCGTGACGATCGCCTTCGCCTCGCTGTTCCCCAGTCGGTACTCGAGTGCATCGATCCCGAACAGGGTGAACAGGGGAACCGCGATCGCGCCGACCTTGTACACGGCGATGTGGGCGATCGCCGTCTCCGGACACTGAGGGAGCAGGATGCCTACCCGATCCCCCTGGCCGATTCCACTGGCCCGGAGCGCATTGGCCAGCCTGTCCGAAAGCCGCTTCAGGTCCCAGAACGTGTACTTCTGCACCTGGCCGTTCTCGTCTTCGTAGATCAGCGCCAGACGGTATCGCTGGTGCGCCCACCTGTCACAGATGTCGATCCCGATGTTGTAGAACTCGGGCACTCGCCACTCGAACGACCGCTGGACGTCATCGTATGTCTCTCTCCGCTCAAGCATACGATCACCATCCCACGAAGGATCTCCTCAAAGACACGGACCTCGGCTTCCGCTGGACCTACCGAATCGTGGCAACACCGCCGGCCATCGGCCAACCTCGGAATGGCTCCTTCGGTCCATCTCTGCGTTCCGCGACTCTGCGGGAGAACTGCTTCTGGTCCGGCCCGAGCACGCAGTCTCGTTCTCGAGGTCCAGCTTCTGCCCTACCCGGGCCTCTCCCCTTCCTTCCCCGCCTTCCTCTGCGCTCTCTGTGGTCTATTGTCCTACCCTTCTCTTCTCCTCTGTGGGGTCGCGGCTCTAGAGCTCCTCCGGGTCGAGCCACGGCGTCCAGTTGTCCAGGGACAACCCCCCGTCGGCCACGATCGTAGTGCCGTTGATGTACCTCGCAGCGGGGGAACACAGGAAGACCGTCACCGCCGCGATCTCGTCAGGGTCGGCCAGTCGGTGCGTGGGAATGTCCTTCAACGCGGCCGATTCGAAGTCCTCTTGATCCAGGTGACCGAACTCCTCCTGCAGGCCCTCGGTGGCGACGAACCCCGGGGCGAGCGCATTGACGGTCAGGCCGTGTCGAGCCCAGTGATACGCCAGGGTCTTTGTCAGGTTCACCACACCCGCACGGGCTGCACCGGAGTGCGCAAAGGGCGCCGCGCCCCGCTCAAACGAGTAGATGTGCACGACATTGACGATGGCGCCGGTTCCTCGCTCGGCCATGTGCGGGCCGACTCGGCTGCACATGTTCCACGTCCCGTTCAGGTTCAGGTCGATCACGGCCCGCCATCCGTTGTCGCTGATTGCCGTCGGGCGCGCGGGGAACTGGCCGCCCGCGTTGTTGATCAGGTAGTCCACGGTCCCGAAGCGCTCAACCGTCTTCTCGAGCAGGGCCTCGACCTCTGAGGTCTCGCGGATGTTGGTCGGCACCGCCAGCACGCTAGCACCCGTGTCCTCGATCTCCTTCGACGTCGGGTCCAGGTTTACCTGCTTGCGGCTTGCGATGACCACGTTGGCGCCCAGGCGCGCGAAGGCCAGGGCGATCTGCTTGCCGATCCCTCGCCCCCCGCCGGTCACGAGAGCCGTCTTCCCGTCAAAGAGCCCGGGTGTAAACGATGCGAAAGGGTTCAGCTCGGAGCCGATGGTGAACCACCTCCCTCGACGTGTGCGCTCTCGAGCAGCTCGGCTGCCCGGCTCGGGTTGAAGGCGCCGCACGTACACGGTCGAGCCAGATAGGCGGCCCCCTCCTCCGGCGTGAGAATCCCAAGCCGGATGTAGTCAATAATCTTGGTGATGAGACCGAAGGCGACCATGCCGTGCCCGCACATCGTACTGATCTCCAGCACCTGATTCGATGGCAGGCGCTCCTTCTTCCCGAACACGCCCAGGGAATGCTCGGCGCTGTGTCGCTTCCGTCCCAGCTCCCGGCAGCAGCTTCCCACCTCGTCGAGCGGCCCGCTGATGTTGATCGAGATCCCCATGTCCGCCCGGATCAGCTCCTCCACGAAACCCCGCACCGCATCGAGGTTGTCGAAGGTCGCCGTGGCGTGGGCCGAGCCGGTGAACTTCTCGAGGGCCTGGTCCACCGCCACCGTCGGCGGGGCCAGAGAGTTCCAGACCCACTTCGCCCCCTCGTTCACCACTTCCGGCTCCTGCACGATCGCCGTGTTGACCGGTCCGTGTCTGGCGGCCATGCGCAGGAATTCTCGCTTCTTCTCCTCCGCGCCCTGGTCGTTGTGCCCGTTTGCCACCGTCGAGAAGACCACGTAGTCCCGCCTCAGGCTCTCGGGCGACCCCTGTCGGTGCAATGTGTTGGTCATTGCCGCGTCTCCCTATCCGCTCACGTTGGTCGCACGACCCAGTCCGAGATTGGTCTTCCCGTTCTGAGACAGCGAGAAACCGGCGTCGACAACCCATTGCGCGTGGGGAATCGATCCGTCGGGGAGGCACTTGCTGGCAACGCCTGCGCTCACCACTGTGTCGATCTCCCGGCTGACGCGCTCCACGGTGTTCAGCACATCCGGGATGCGGTCGACCGTCGTCTTTAGCTCGATGATGGCCGACATCACCTTCTCTCCAAGCACGTCGTCCTTGAGCTTGCCGGTTGCGGGATCGCTCATCAGATGGGTGAGGGGGTTGCCCTCCTGGAACGTGACGTCGAGCTCCGAAAGGGCCATGGCCATCCGCTCGATCTCGACGAAATATGCGCCCGTACCGGGTCTACCCAGCTCCACCACAAAGCCCACGTCGTCCTCCCCCAGCCGACCGGTCACGTCGTTGGTCTTGATCTCCTCGGTGCCCCTGCCCCCCACGCCGGTTGCGGCGTGAACCGCCAGCGGATCGCTGAACTCCCGCCGCAGCGTTCTGGGCCACTCGAGCTCTGGCACGACCAGCGCGCTGGTGGGGCAGACGTCCAGAGGCGGCATATAGCGCAGGTGCATCTTCGTCAACAGCTTCCGCACCAGCCGCACCACGGCGGGGTTGAGACGTTCTTTGCGGAGTGTGCGCTCGCACACCCCGCATTCCACGCAGTCGTCCTGGTCGATGCTGGCGCGCAGACTCGTCCCGATCGATATGGAGCCCATCGGGCACAGCGCAACGCAGTTCCCGCACCCCACACACAGGTTGTCATTGACGAGCATGGATCACTCTCCCAGGCTACTGAAGACAGACCCGCGGTTCGCGCATCACTGCTGTCCGCCGGAGTCTCCCGCGACCTGCGCGGCTTCATCCTCGGGATAGTGCGCCTTCCTGACCTCCTCGACCCTCTCGACAGGTATGGGTTTGGAGAGACCCACGTAGAACGCAAGGAACCACATCACGAAGATCCCGAACAGCAGCATCACGAGCTGCCAGACCCAGAGAGAGGGGAGGCCGAAGGGCCCCCAGGTGTCGGGCAGGTTGGGATTCGAGAACAGGGTGTTTCCCACCACTGCGAACGGGCCGAATCCTACGACAAACCAGAGAACGGTAAGCAGCCATGCCAGGGGGACATACTTCCGTCGGTCCTCCTGAATGCCCGAAAGGGCCTGCAGAAAGCGATGGCGCTTCTGCTTGGCATCGCGCGCTCTTCCGGTTTCGGGGAGGGCGAACGAGACGACGAGAGTGACGAGAAGGTTGAAGAAGATGCCCCAACCCGCACTGTGGATGGTGAGCGGATATGCGCCCCAGGGCATGTCCCCGATCGATGCGGCGAGGTGCTCGGGTGTGATCAGTCTCAGTGCCGCTGGAAGAAGCACGACTGTTCGGTCTGTCAGCGTGACCGCCACCAGGCCGGCGACGAGGCCCCAGACCACTCCTTTACGGGTCAACCGCCGGAAGTAGCACACACCCATGAGAGCGGGATACATCTGGAATCCGTAGGCGACTGCGAGCCCCCCGAGCATGACGATCGCCTGGGTCGACTTGGCGGCAACGATGAGGGCGGCAACGGTCACAATGACGACGAACAGACGACCGCAAAGCTTCTGGACCCTGTCCGAGGCGGTTGGGGAGATATAGCGGCGGTAGAGATCCCGGGTTACCATCCCACTGAAGGTGGACATATAGGCGGCACCGGTGCTCTGCATCGCGGCCAGTGCACAGACGGCCAGCAGGCCCACCATCCAGGGCGCCGTTGAGGAGAGTAGGTCTATGAGCTGGGGAACCAGGGTCTTGTCATTGGCGCTCGCCAGAACTCCCCTGCCTACCAGAATGTTGCCCCCGAGCCCCTGGAAGATCGTGAAGGTGAAGAGAATGATCCCGATTATGATCGAGGAGGCCGCCACCTGCTGCCACCGGAAGGGTCGGCTGGTTCGGTTGGAGAAGGCCCACATGGTGAACGCCGGTGAGGACTGGATACCCATCAGCGCGAACATGTAGGTCAGGCACATCATGCCGGTCCAGACGCCTCCGACCGATTTCGATCCTGCCGAGACCCATTGCACGGCGCCGGGAATCGCCACGATGTTGGAGTGTCCGGCAGGCGTGAGATTCTCCGCGGCGGCCAGGTCCTTTGCCACAAAGCCGGAAAGCCCGGACGTGAAACCGGACCACCCGCCCGAGAAATGTATGGCAATGCTTCCGAGGGCGACGATGCCGAGTGCAAGGAGGATGCACTGCGCACAGTCGACGTAGGCCACAGATCTCAGGCCTCCCGCAGCAACGTACACCATCACAATGGCAGAAAGGGCGAACATGCCGACTTCGATCCCCACCAGGCCGTCTGTCAGCACGTTGAAGAGATCTCCGGATGCACGGAGCTGAACGCCGAGGTAGGGCACGCTGAACAGGAACGCCACCAGGACTGTTAGGAGACGCATAGCATTGCCGCCGTAATAGTCGGTGTACATCTCGCCCGGTGTGATGTATTCGAAGGCCCGACCGAGGGCCCACTGGCGCCGGAGGAACAGGACACCGGTGAACGGTATGGTCAGGGCATAGAATGAGGCGAACGCATAGGGAAGGCCATCCCTGAGAATGAGCCCGGGATGGCCGATAAAGGTCCAGCCGCTGAAACTGGTGGCCGTGGCCGCCAGCACAAAGACCCAGATCCCGATGCTGCGTCCGGCCACGAAGTAATCGGCAGAGGTACGAGCCCGGACAGCGCCCCTGAAGCCCCAGAAGAGGCAGTAGGCCCAGTAGACTGCCACGAAGGCGAAAAGCCAGACTATCTTGGCATCCAAGACGCATTCCTCCTATCTAGGTGTGTATGTCGAGCACCGGAAGATGTTGAATACTCGTTTGGGCTTCCGATACGTTCGATCTCAGGCTGGAGCCCGCCACCGATTGTCCCAGAATCCCCAGTCGATCACGGACTCTCTGGCGTAGACCAGGTAATCGGGAAGCAGATGCATATCGAGATGGCTCCCCCAGCAGATGGCATCCGGAGCGTCACCCCCGTGCACCGCCACGTAACGGTCCGGATTCTCGGGATGGGGAAACACGGCAAAGACCGCCGCGCCCTCGGCAGTGTACGTCCTGTCGCAGATCCGGATCGCGTCTCCCTCGAAGGCGATGGGCAGCCTGTCTCTTAGCCGGCTCAGGACGCTGTTGGAACGCGGTGTCCCAAGGAGCAACAGATTGTATTGCTTCAGATCGGCCTCCGTAAGATCGCTGTCATTGACGACGCGAAGGCGAACGTCGTTGCTCCCCATGATCCCACCCCGGTGGACCCCTCCATTGCGCTCTCTGTAGAAGCCCACCGCCCTCTGGGCGCAGTCCTGGGTGACGTGGGTGTGATATCCGGTCCCGGATGTGCCTGGCACCAGGAGGACCCCGTCGTGGAACATGTCCCCAATCGGCCCTGAGGCCCCGCGTCGCTTCTCTGCGGAGAGATCGAAAGACCCCCTCTCCCATTCTCCTCGCTCCCCTTTCTGGAAGAGGACACCTCTGTCGAGGTTCACGTCTGCAACGGAGCTCCCATCGATCACCACATCGGAGATCTTCCTGGACTCGGGATTGGACAGCTGGAACGTGCGGACATTCTCCGTACGTACCTCAATCCTGTTCTCGTCCATTACCTCACAGTCGACGCTTGCCCTTCCATCATACGCGTCGAGCTGTTCAATAGCCGCCCAGTATGATCGATTGTGTCGCAGTGTGAATGTGGCGTGTACAACCCGATCGGGAGATCGCTCCTTCCTCTGCCTGACCAGCCACGGAACGACCTCCTCGAATATTTCTGGGCTACGGCATCCGTGCCCGGTTTCC
>JASLMQ010000421.1 GCA_030746455.1 Candidatus Latescibacterota bacterium | reverse complement strand
CTGACCACCCCCGGCCGGGGGATCCGCCGTTTCGTGCTGGCGATCCGTCGTTCCTATCTTGACGCGAGCGCGTCCATTCACTATACATAGGGCCCGCGCGCCGCCTTGCGGTCCCCAGACCCGCCCGCCGCACCGGAAGGGGCGATGCTCCTCTGCTCGTGCGGCATTTTTCTGCCAAGGTGCCTTGCCATGGAAGAACAGAGCCCGGCAGGCTGCTTCCTGGACGAGCGAAAGCGTCCAGATCTGCCCACGAGACTGGCGCGCCAGCCACGGATTGGACTGGCCGCCCTTCCCACCCCCATCCAGGAGACCCGCAGACTCACCCAGGCCCTCGGGGGATCCCGCATCCTGATCAAGAGGGACGACCTGACCGGGCTTGCCACGGGGGGGAACAAGGTCAGGAAGCTGGAGTACCTGATCGCAGATGCACTGACACACGAGGCCGATTGCGTTATCACCGCCGGAGGACCTCAATCCAACCACTGTCTCCAGACCGCCGCCGCAACAGCCAGGGTTGGGCTCGACTGCCATCTCGTTCTGGGAGGCGAGCCGCCGCAGGATCCACGCGGGAACCTCCTCCTGGATATGGTCCAGGGCGCCACGATCCATTGGGCTCCCTGGGCCCGCCGCCCAGCGGCCATGGAAGATCTGGCGTCATCGCTCCATGCGGATGGCTCCACGCCCTACGTGATCCCTATTGGAGGATCCAACGCCGTGGGTGCCTTTGGATACGTGACCGCCATGTTCGAGCTACGCGACCAGCTATCAGCGGCGTCCTGCCGGGTCGACCACATCGTGTTCGCCACCGCGTCCGGCGGCACCCAGGCCGGCCTGGCCCTGGGAGCGGCCCTCACGGCCTTCCCCGGAACCGTCACCGGGATCGGGATCGAGCGGGTCGACCGGGACGACGTGGCCGAGACCGCCAACTCCGCCGCCGAGCTCCTGGAGACATCCGAGCGCATCGGGAGCGAGGACATTCGGGTTGTCTACGACTACCTGGGCGGCGGCTACGGGGTGGTGGGAGATCTGGAGCGAGACGCCGTTGAGCTCCTGGCGCGTACCGAGGGGATTCACGTGGGCCCGGTCTACACCGGTCGCGCGCTCGGCGGCCTGGTCGACATGGTTCGCGACGACAGGTTCGGCAAGGACGAGACCGTGCTGTTCTGGCATACGGGAGACCAGAACGCGATTCACGCCTACGCCCACGAGTTCGTCGGTCGGACCGACTGACACTGGGGAGAAGGCTGGGCGACCAAGCCCGGCGGTCAAGGAGAAATGCATTGGGAAGGCCCAACATCATCCTGATCAACTGCGACGACCTCGGCTACGGAGACCCCGGCTGCTACGGATCGGAGACCCACAGCACGCCGGCACTGGACCGGTTGGCCGCAGAGGGCATGCGATTTACGGACTTCTACATGGCCGCGCCCATCTGCTCGCCCTCACGGTCCGCTATGATGACCGGCTGCTATGCGGAGCGGGTCGGTCTGGAGACCGGAGCCGAGATCGGTGTCCTGCGACCGGGAGAGCCCATCGGCCTGAATCCGGATGAAATCACGGTTGCCGGCATCCTGAGCGATCAGGGTTATGCGACCCAGATCATCGGCAAGTGGCACTGCGGCGATCAGCCACCCTTCCTGCCCACCAACCACGGGTTCGACAGCTACTACGGCATCCCCTACAGCAACGACATGGGGATCAGCCGCAGGCATCCGGAGTTCCCTCCATTGCCGCTGGTGCGCGACGGAGAGGTGATCCAGTCGCAGCCCGACCAGGCTGCACTCACCGAGCGCTACACCGAGGAGGCGGTTCGGTTCATCCGCGAGAACCGCAGCAGGCCCTTCTTCCTCTACCTGGCCCACATGTACGTCCACGTGCCCATCTACGCGCCCGAACGCTTCCTCAAGCAGTCGCGCGATGGTGCCTACGGCGCCGCAGTCGAACACGTCGACTTCTGCGCCGCCGTTCTCCTGCACGAGCTCGAGCAGCTCGGGCTCGACCGGAACACCATGGTCATCTTCACGTCGGACAACGGCGCCGTCGACCGCCCGGGCAGCAACGCCCCGCTTCGCGGACACAAGGGCACCACCTGGGAGGGCGGGATGCGCGTTCCCTGCATCGTACGCTGGCTCGAGGCCGTACCCGCAGGCTCCGAATGCTCGGAGATCGCCACGGCAATGGACTTCCTGCCCACCTTCGCACGGCTGGCCGGGGTCTCGCCACCGACGGATCGCATCATCGACGGCAAGGACATCGGCCCGCTGCTTCGGGGCGAGCCCGGCGCCGCATCGGCCTACGACGCCTTCTACTACTACCGGGAGGGCGAGATGCAGGCGATTCGCCGGGGCGCGTGGAAGCTGCATCTGGCCAACGGGGAGCTCTACAACCTGCGCAAGGACATCGGCGAAACGGAGGACCTGGCCCCCGAAGAGCCGGACGTCGTGAAGGACCTGCAGGGGGCGGCCGAGTCCGGTCGGCGCGACCTTGGCGACGCCCTGACGGGGGCGCCGGGCGAAAACCGCCGCCCCTGCGGCCGGGTGGACGATCCCGTGCCCCTCACCCGGCAGGATCCGAACGACCCCTACATGATCGCGATGTACGACTGACACTCAAGTCGGCCATATCCGAATCAAGAACGCAAGGAGACGATGCCATGATCGACGTGTTCGCCCCCTATACGGTTGGATCCCTCACCCTCAAGAACCGGTTCGTCCGCTCCGCCACGGGTGAGAATCGCGCCACACCCGACGGCGTCCTCACCGACGAGATCTTCCCCATCTACGAAGAACTTGCCAAAGGCGGAGTAGGCCTGATCATCACCGGGCACATGGGCGTGGATCTGGCCTGGAAATGCGGTCCGAAACAGACGGGCAATGCGAACGACGACCATCTTCCAGGCCTCCGTCGACTGGCTCGTGCCTCTCAGGGCAATGGGACCAAGGTCATGGCCCAGATCAACTACATCGGACGCCCGCCCGCTGAGATGAGCGAGGACGAGATACGCGACGCAGCCGACAACTTCCT
>JASLMQ010000420.1 GCA_030746455.1 Candidatus Latescibacterota bacterium | reverse complement strand
GCCAGATCGTGGATCGCCTTCGGATTGAATCCGTCGTTGGCGGCCTTCATCGCAACCAGGCCCAGGTTCTTCTTCTGGGCCGCCCGGATGATCTCGCGCATCTGGAGAATGGGTCTACCGCGCCTGCGCCGTCTGCGCTTGGCACCCTCCGGGGGCTCGGGCTGCGAGCTGTAGGAGTCGACGGCTGCCTTGCCGAGATCGGCGATCAGGGTTGTGGGCGAGATCACCGGCATGATGACGTCGTAGTAGCCGCTATCGACCGCCGTCTGGGATACTTCATCGTATCGAGTATGAGTCGAGATGGCCGTGAACCGGATCTTGCCTTCTTCCTTGAGCTTGTCCATTGCCTCCTGAAGCGCGGGAAAGGCGACCTGCTCGGGTGCGTCGGCGCCGTGGGGGCAGAAGTAGATGTCGACGTAGTCGGTCTGAAGCCGCTCCAGGCTGCCTTCCAGGTTTTCCCTGAGCGCCTTCTCGACCTGCGAAGCCTGTGCCCCAACAAGCTTCCTGTGATTGAACGCGCTGGCCTTGGAGGCTATGACGAGCTTGTCGCGGTTGCCCATCGCCTCTACCACCTGGCCGACCGCTGTCTCGCTCTGTCCATTCTGGTAGCCGCTTGCGGTATCGATGTAGTTGACGCCCTGGGAGAGGGCTGCACGAAGCAGGTTGGCACGCCCCGGGTTCATCGGACCGGCCCCCAGAATCACCTCGGAGATCTTCAGACCGGTTCGGCCGAGGGTCGTGTAGGTCATGCCGTTCTTGACCTCCGCCTCCGCAAGGCTTCGCAACGGCGAGCTCGAAGCAACAGCCAGGGCCGCGGCCCCCATGCCGGCCTGCCGCACGAAGTCGCGCCTGGAGACATCCTTCGTACGCTTTCCCATGCTATCCTCCTTCTTCGGTGGTATAAGGCGGTTGGAAGTGATGCAAATATACAGCAAATGGGCGATGGCAGGAAGTGGGTTCTCCCTCCGATCTGCCTGGCCCGCCGTGAAGGTCCTGGATTCTAGAAAGCCCTACACATCGCGGTTGTTTTTGGTTACCTTATACCCTCCTTCCCGGCGGTCCCGACTGCGTAGAACGGGGAACCACTCACCGCGTGATCGAGCCAATCCCAGGAGCCCGCATGACCCACCGAGAACGCGTCGCAGCGGCCCTGAATCACCAGGAACCCGACCGGGTGCCGATGGACCTGGGGTCGACCCGGGTCTCGAGCATTTCGGCGGTCGCCTACAAGGCCCTCAAGGCCCACTTCGGCCTCGAGCGGGAGACGCGCATCATCGACCGGATTCAGCAGGCCGCGGCGGTGGACGAGGAGATCCTGCT
>JASLMQ010000419.1 GCA_030746455.1 Candidatus Latescibacterota bacterium | reverse complement strand
GACTGGTTACTCGCCTCCTGCTGCTCCCCACCCCGCCTCCCGGCGACGCAGTTGCAGTCGACTAATGGCCGGAGCGTGTATGCCATAAGGGGACTTACACCCCTCTGACCAAGTACGCTCGCAGGCGCACGATCCCGGGTCGGGGCCCGGGAATCTCGGCATCCCTATCGCATTGAGGCTCTGGGATTTGTGGTCCTTGCACCTCGATACACCAGAATCGCCCCTTCGGGACGATTCTGGCACTCGGTCTGGACGGATATTCGGCCTTCATGAAGATCCCCGAGTCCTTTGTGGTATACCTTGCTCTGGATCAGGCCTGACCCCCAATGGAGACCGTGAGATGGTATCTCAACCAGATGGTGATGCACGCCGATTCGAAACGTCACGCCTCCTCATCAGACGCTTCACCTCCGACGACTGGGCCGACTTCCAGGTTCTCGCCACGAACTACAATGCATGTGGCGGGAAGTACGAGGGTAAGTGGCCCGAATCGGACGAACACGCCAGGAAGTCCGTCGAGTACATAGCCACGGACGGCAAGTTCTTCGCAGCCTGCCTGCGACAAACAGGGCAGATCATCGGCTTCCTGGCACTCAACGGGATGGATGACAACAAGCAGATGGATCTGGGATACATCATCCATACCGACTACCAGGATGGCCATCACGACCGGGAGGCCCTCGAGACCCTCATCAGCCACATATTCGCAAAATTGGGGGCCTCCTCCATCGCGGTCCGGTGGGTGCCCGAATGGACCCAGCAGTTCGCCGTGTCCAAGGCACTCGGGTTCACGCCGGTCGGGAACGAGGAGGGCCAGATGCAGCTGACTCGGCAGCAGTGGGAGCAATCAAGGACAGAGTAGATACTACGGACCACCGGCACTAACCTCAATCCGACGAAATCGGGGGGTGCGAGTGGCGCGAAGCGCCTGGGTAACCAGGTTCCGCCTCGGGCCCAGGCCTGGATCCTTCATGCCTCCCTTTGTGAGCCAACGCCCGGGCCTTCCTCCACCTGGATATGCCCTTCTTTCGTGTCTGGAGCCTGTCCCGGCCGACTGCAGGAATGCCACTGCTACAGGCTGTAAACAGCAGCCGGGATGTCTTTCGTGGTGACCGGGTTCTGTCGAATCAAGGCTAGGAGCCAGCGATCCCCGTCGATGGAGATCTTCATACGGACGCCTCACACGCCTCGAGGATGTGTCCCAGGACCTCCTGCTGCTGCAGCCAGGTCACCGTATGGGTCTCGTAGGGCTGAGAGGCCCCCGGGTAGGGTGTGGGGTTCATCACCACAACGAGATCATACCCCGGGAAGACGACTACGTAGTGCCCTCCCGCGCCCCAGGCGGCGTATCCCTCTGTGGGAAGGTCGGGCCAGAGCTTGCCCTTCGCATTCGTCCAGAACCCGTGCCCGTATCGCCACACCTGCTCGGGACTGTTCGCCAGGATGTCCGGCGCGACCGCTGTCACTTCACGCAGCCAGCTCTCGGGGATCACCTGTCGATCCTCCCACCTTCCCCAGTTGCACCAGAGCCACCCCAGACGCGCCAGGTCCCGCAGGCTCGTGCGGATGGCCGTGCCCCACCCGAAGATGTCGATCCGCGCCTTCTCGTGCATCGTCTGAGAGCCCGAGGTGTATCCCCAGTCCGCACCGATCGCATCGGCGATCTTCTCCTTGAAGAGCGGCGCGATCTTGGGCGATCCCTCCGGGTCGCGAACGTCGTATAGCCCGTAGGCCTTCTCGATGCAGTGCGAGAGCACGCACATCCCGTTGGTCTGGTAGTTGAAAACCTGGCCAGGCTCTTCATCCGGCTTCATGTACCCAGATACATTGCAGATCAGGTGTCGAAGCGTGATTCCCCTGTTGGCCTCGAATGCCCAGCGTCCCTCCTTGGGGCCCTCACCCTCCGGTACATCCATCAGTTCGGGGTAGGTGTCCGTCGCCAGGTCATCGGCACTCCCGATCTTCCCCTCATCGATCGCGATCCCCAGCACGCTGGACAGAATCGACTTGTTTGCCGAAGCGATGTGGTTCTTCACCTCGCTCTCGCTCTTGTGGGTCCACTCCGACACCAGGTACCCCTGTCGAACGATGGCCACGCGGTATGCCGCATCCTCGAGCTTGGACTCCAGGCACGCCCTGGCCCGATCCAGCTCACTAGGGTCCATCCCCACATCCGATGCAGGAACGGTCTGCCAGTCCGTCCCCGGAAAGGTCCGTTCTCCCATATCGCACGTTCCTTATATGTCACCCCACGTCTGCGGCCACGCCTACAGGGCCCCTACAGGACCCCGAAGACCCGGTAGACCTCGTCGATCGGCATGCCGGCCGCGATCTGATCGCGCTCGGCGTTCTCCTTCTCGAATGTGGCCTCCACCTGCAGCAGGACCTCGTCCACCAGGTCATTCGGAATCAGCTGCACACCGTCGTTGTCGCCGAATATGAAATCCCCGGGCATCACCTTCACATAGTGGGTCAGGTGGCCGGGGAGGTAAACCGGCACGTTCACGTCGGTGATGATCCATCCCCCGAATGCGTTGGGTCGGGTGCCGAATGAGAACATAGGGAAGTCGGGCATCTTCAGAACGTACTGGGTGTCACGACAGTTCCCGGCCAGCAGCATCCCCCGGCAACCGTGCGCGTAGGCCAGCTGGCAACTCATCTCGCCGAAGTGTGCCGGCTGCATATCGCCGCCGCAGTCGAAGCAGAGCACCGAGCCGCCCTCGAGCTCCTCAATGGTCCGCATCATGCGCTTCTGCGGGTGGCCCCCCTCGGCCTCCCACTTCGCCTCCATCGCCTTCTGCTCATCGGGCGTATTCACACCCTCCACCAGCGAATGGAGCTTGACGGGCAGGGCGCGCCCAACCAGCTGCATGCCCTGACGAAGCGGCTTGAAGCGCGATGAGAACACCGTGTCCCGCACCCCCAGCCGCCTGAGCGCGTCGGAAACGCTGCCGCCATAGCCTGCAGTGCGAAACCGCTCGACGCGTTCCAGGTCCGTGATATCCAGCGTCCGAATCTCATCCTTCGAATCACTCATCGGTCCACTCCTTGATTGACGTCCCCACGCCATTGGAGGCAGCTATTGCTCAATCACAATCCCGTCCCGTTCTACCCGCTCGAGCATCTCCCTGTACTCCGGCGTCCCGTCGTCATCCCAGTAGTCGGTCGAAATCAGCGCATCGTAGCGCATCGGGATCAACCGACGCTCGACCGGTCGCACCATGAAGATCGGGTCCTTGGGATCGCCCAGGTTGTACATCCGGGTTCCATTCGAGTACCGCGACCGAACGATCCACTTCTCCTGCTCGGCAGGCACCCATTTCTCCTGCCCCTCAAGCGCCTCCCTGTCGAGAGTGAGTCCCAATCCCGGCTTCTCCGGCACCCGGATGAATCCGTTGACCGGCTCCAGTCGCTCTGCCACCACATCCTGCTTCAGCGTCTCCGAGGAATCGACGAAGTGGAAGGTTCCCGTTGGGAAAGCCGCCATCATGTGCGTCACCATCGCGCGCGTGATGGTCCCTCCCACATTCTGCACCATGAACGGGCTGTCCGACGCCTCGAACAGCCCGGCCCTGCGAATTGCCTCCCCGATCTTGTAGTGCCCGAGCATGTAGGCGTCTCCGGGTCTTGCCAGTATCTCATAGGTCGCCCGCATCGGGAAGTGGTGGAGCACGACAGGGAGCCGGGATCGTCTGCGAAGCTCAACATACCCTTCGATGTCCTCGCCGGGGAGGGGATCCTCGAAGCATCCCGCGATATCGAACCGCGAGAGTCGCTCCATCAGATCGACCATGTGATCGTCCGTCCCGTGCATCGTGAAGTCGTAGTGAATCCGGAACCCCTCTGGCGCCACGGCCTGCATGGCCTCGGTCTGATCGAACACGTTCTCGAACGGCGAGAGGTGGAACTTCATCCACGAGTAGCCCTGGGAAGCGTAGGCCTTCACCGCCTCGGCCATGCGATCGGGATGCGTTGACACCGTCCAGCTGCTCACGGGCACCCAGGATCGATACTTCTGACCGATCAGCTGGTACACGGGCACACCCGCCGCCTGACCCATCAGGTCGTACATCGCCGTTCCCAGCGCCAGGGACGTCTCGTCGCCCACCCACTCGAAGGGATTGGAGCCGATGTAGCGGTCGATCACCTCCTGGGGCTCCGTTCCACCCCCCTCTCCAAGTCCCACGAGTCCGTTGTCGGTGTGGACGACGTAGACCGTCCGCCGCGAAGGCCCGTAGTAGTGGTTGAGCGGGTAGGCGTTCCAGTCTACGTACTCCACGGATATCTCGTGAACCTCGATCTCGTCAACTCTCACGGTCCCTCCTCAGAATGGTTCACAATCTGCGAATGAGCTCGCTGTCAGCTGTTGACAGCTTCAGTCCTCTGACGTCTCACACCCGCCCTCCGTAGCTTTCCTGTCCACCGAAGCGCCGTCAGGCGCGAAGGCGGAAGCGGAGGAGGGTCTGACGTCTGACGCACCGCGCGCAAGTACGTACCGGTTGTCCCACACAGTATCTCGCTACGCCCCACCCAGTGGATACGTCCCATTCGCCTTTCCCGCCCGCACCATCGCTAGGAAGTTCTCAGGCTTCACGCTCGAATGGATGCTGTTGCTCGAGCTGAGCATGAACCCCCCGCCCGGAGCGCCGGCGGCGATGCACTGCCTCACCGCTGCCGCCACCTCCTCGGTCGACCCGTGGCTCAGCAGTTCCCCGCAGTCGATGTTCCCCACCAGGCACGCCCGCTCGCCGTACTTGGCCTTGACCTCCCGCATATCCATTCCCGCGACGGGCTCGAGCGGGTTGATCGCATCCGGGCCGGCCTCGACGATCATGTCAAGGATCGGCCAGAGGTGCCCGTCGCTGTGCTTGATACACAGCGCCCCCTCTTCGTGGATCACGTCGATCATTCGCTTCAGTCGCGGAAAGATGAACGCCTCGAAGTGCGTGGGCGACATCATCGGAGCCGTGTTGTGGGCGTAGTCGTCGCCCAGCATCACGATGTCCACTCCGGCACGGATGGCGCGGCGGACCATGACGATGTTGGCTTCGAGCACCTTGTCCATCAGTTCGTGGGCGAAGTCCGCTTCGGCCGCGAAGCAGTACAACAGGTGGTCGAGTCCCGTTACATAGGCCGACCACATGAAGGCGGCCCGATGATGCAGGATCACAGCCTTCTCGCCCTTGTAGCCCTCCACCAGCTCCGGCACCCGGCCCAGCCGCCATAGGGCCTCCGGGTCGGGCGGCTCATACGCCTCCAGATCCTCCCGCGTGGAAACGGGCCCCATCAGCGGGTGGGGAAGCGCCTCGGGCGAGCCCCTGTAGGTGACCCCCCATTCGTCCACGAAGGCCCCCTCGGTCGCGCCGGTCACGCGGAACTCCAGGCCACAGCTCACCGAGTCGAGACCGATGGCGTCACTGAACGGTCCCACGTCGGCCGCGTGGGGAAACAGGGCACGCCGCACCTTCTCGTCCACGACGAACTCGACGATGGGTACCCGGTCCGGTTGCCCTCGCCTGAGGGCCGTAAGCACACGCTCTCTCGAATTCATATCTCCCCCGCAGTCGTTCAATCCGTTCCCTCGTACAGCCAGCGGATCGGGAAGCTTCGCCAGATCGGGTCGAGCCCGCCGCCCGGCGTGCTCACGCGGACGTAGAGGTGGATCGTCTCCCCATCCCTGCTGAAGTGGATCTCCGGGTAGTGGTAGTGGACGAAGCCGTCCGGTATCTCACCCAGTATCTCATCCGGCCCGCTGCCGCCGCGCACCATCGGCGTCAGAGGTGGAGGCTCAACGCGGGTGACGTCATCCACCCCGGGGCTCTGCACAACGGTCCGGAACCCTTCCCAAGTCTTACCGTCGTCCTTTGAGATGGCGATCGACAGACGTCCCCGACGGTACCCCCGCTGGATCTCGTCCGCCGACATCTGGTTCCAGAGGAGCACCAGGTCCCCGGTTCCCGGAATGCGGTTGAGCCGACACGGTGAGTTGGACATCGCCAGCTCCGTGGCCTCCACCTTGGACCACGACTGTCCGCCATCGCCGCTCGTGCTCTTGAGTATGCGCCCGCAGGTCGACCGTATGAAGCAGAGCAGCCGTCCATCCTTCAGCTCCGCCACCACCGGCTCCTCACAGCTCCAGTGTCCGAGGTGGCCGTCGTCGAGGTATCCCATCAGGAAGCCATCGGAGTGCCCCCAGGTCGCACCCTCGTCGTCCGACAGGTTCATGAAACCCCCTGCCAGCTCGGGCACGTGGGTGTGCGTTTCCAGAGGGATCTTCTCCCCCTTCCAGACGGCGTATCCCCCTCGTTGCTGCCGCGTGTAGTCCGGATGTTGTCCATCCATTTCCAGGTAGTAGGGAATCACGATTCGTCCCACGTGTTCCCCGTTCTGGATCTGAACCGCGGTGTAGTCCAGCGTCTGGCAGCTTGCGGGTCCCAGGCCATGGTAGGAGATGAGAGGCCCACCATCCGACCAGGTTTTTCCGCCATCG
>JASLMQ010000418.1 GCA_030746455.1 Candidatus Latescibacterota bacterium | reverse complement strand
CGACCTGAGAGAGACGTCCGCGGGCCTCCTGCTGGGCGAGGATCTGGACGGACGGTTCTACGTGCGTAACGAGAAGAAGCAGCTGATCGTCGAGCTCACCAAGCCGGCCGGACGCGCTGTCACCATCGGTCTCGAGCCCGGTACATACGACGTTCATTTCGAGCAGCCCAAAGCCCTGGGGCTGGCCAAGATCGAGCTCCGGGACGACGAGCACGTCGAACTCGATCGGAAAGACTTCCGCTCCATCGATCTGAAAGAGGCGGCCGCGCTCCGAGGAAAGCGGCGCGGGCCTCGTCCCACCAGGCTTGAGCGGCGTCACCGGCTGCAGCTCCACTTCGGATACGCACAGGGAGGATCACAGCAGACTCAGGCGGGCCACGTGAGCACCGACGGTGTCATGGGCGGGTTCCTCTACGGATGGTGGGCGAGAGAGCAGGTCATGGTCAGCCTCAGCTTCAATGGTCTCGCTTCGGACGTCGGAGTGGAGGTCTCCTCCGTCGCCAACATCCTCTTCGGAGTTCGGTACTATTTCCCGAAGTCGTCTCTTCGGTCGACCCTCAGGCCCTACGCCGTTGCGGCGGTGGGCCCCGCTATCGCGTCGAACGTGGGCATCGCGGTGGAGACAGAGGCCGCGCCGAGCGGCTATGTCGGTGCCGGGCTCGACATCCCGATCAGCCGTTGGTTCATGATTGGCACCGAGTTTGGCTACAGCCTCGTTTCGGATTTCGACCTGCCGCTCGACGGCAAGCGGAACTACAGCGGCTTCCAGGTGAACGTCGGATTCAGCCTGACCCTCGGCAGAGGCGTGGGGCGTTGAGTCCCCTTCCTATCGGGGTTACCGTTTCGAGTGGATGATAGGCAGCCCTCCGGCATGGTCGTTCCGGGGGGCTGTTTCAGTTTCTGGCTGACGGGAATGTCCTGCATGCTATATTAGGTTTGCAGCTGGCAAGCGTGGGGAAACGTCCGAACCATCCCGATGTCCAGCATTGCCAGGGGGACGGAGCTGAACCACAGGGAAGTGCTGAGCTCAGAGCGGTCCGAAGAAGGCGCCCCCGCCTAACCGCCGGGTGGTGGACACCACGAAGGGTCTTAGAGCATGAGTGAGGCAGGACAGAAGACGCTGGTGACTGGCGTGATCGGGTCGGACTCCCACATCGTCGGCAACCGGATCCTCAGCATGGCCCTGGAGAAGGCGGGTTACAAGGTCGTCAGCCTGGGTATCCTGACACCGGCCCCGGACTTCGTGAAGGCGGCCGTGGAGACGGCCGCCGATGCGATCCTGGTCTCTTCGCTTTACGGCCATGGGGAGCTCGACTGCCGTGGCTTCCGAGAGCTCTGCATCGAGGCGGGGATAGGGGGTATTCTGATCTACGTCGGCGGCAACTTGGTGATTGGGAAACAGGAGTGGGCCGAGGTGGAAGCGCGGTTCCTGGACATGGGGTTCGACCGGGCTTTTCCACCGGGCACGCGTCCGGACGCGGCGGTTGCCGCGCTTGAGGAGGACTTCGGGCGACGTGCGGAACGGCCCCGTGGGAGGGGCGCATGAGTGCCGTCGCCCTGTTGATCGATTTCGGGAGCACCTACACCAAGCTACGCGCCGTCGATCTCGACGGTTCCAGACTACTGGGCGCCAGCCAGGGCCCCTCAACGGTCACAACGGATATCCGAGAGGGGCTGACCGCCGCGCTGCGAGATCTCGAGCGGCGCCTGGGCGGGCTGCCTGACTTCCGTCACCGGCTGGCCTCCAGCAGCACGGCCGGGGGTCTGCGCATGGTCACGGTCGGGCTGGTGCGTGAGCTGACCGCGGAGGCCGCGCGCCAGGCCGCTCTGGGCGCCGGGGCGAAGCTGGTCGGGACCTTCTCGTATCAGTTGACGGGATCCGATGTCGAGGAAATCGAGCGCCTGGCCCCGGACATCATCCTGCTCGCCGGCGGGACCGACGGAGGCAACACCGAATACATACTCGCCAACGCCCGATCGCTGGCAACTGCGTCGATCGACTGCCCCACCGTAGTCGCAGGAAACCGCGTGGCGACGGACGAGGTCGGGGAGATCCTCGAGAGCGCCGACAAGCCGGTCGCCCTGACCGAAAACGTGATGCCGGAGTTCGGCGTCCTGAACATCGAGCCGGCGCGCGAGGCCATCCGTCAGGTGTTCATCGACCGCATCGTTCACGCCAAAGGGATCGACCGTGCGCGGGAGATGTTCGACGAGGTCCTCATGCCCACGCCCGCAGCCGTACTCGAGGGGTCTCGGCTGCTGGCGGAGGGCTCTGGTGAGCAGACCGGTCTAGGACCGGTGCTGGTCGTGGACATCGGCGGGGCCACAACCGACGTCCATTCGGTCTGCTCGGGCAATCCCTCGCAGGAGGGGGTCGTCCTTCAGGGCCTGCCCGAGCCCTTCGTCAAGCGGACGGTCGAGGGCGACCTGGGGGTGCGTCACAACGCAGCCTCGATCCTGGAGGCCGCGGGCCCGGAGGCGGTGGCAGTCGACGCGGGCGTCACACCGAACCAGGCGGAGGAGATCGTCCGGCTGATGCACGAGAACGTCGAATGCCTCCCCGAGGAGGCTGAAGCGTGCGCCGTGGATCGCGCGCTCGCCCGTTCGGCGGCCCGGATCGCGGTGCGGCGCCACGCGGGCACGACCGAGACGGTCTACACGGTGACGGGCCCTGTCGCCGTCCAGCGTGGGAAGGACCTGAGCGATGTCGGTACGGTCGTCGGCACGGGCGGCCCGCTGACCTGGAGTGCAGAGCCGGGCGACATACTCGCGGAGGCCCTGGCGGATCCGGATGATCCGCTCTCACTCAGGCCCAGGCGGCCGAGGCTGCTTCTGGACCGGGACTACATCCTCTACGCGTGCGGGTTGCTGGCGGCCATCCAACCCGAGGCTGCCCTGTCCCTGGCGCTGAAGCACATTCGGCCGATTGGGGGAGAAGATCCGCATGGATGACGTGCAGTCACCTGATGGGTCACAGACGCGCCCTCCGCTGAGCCAGGATCGAATCCCTGAGGAGACCTTCCTCCGCATGCGGGAAGAGAACCTGGCCCGCTGGCCGACCGGTGCGGAGGTGGACCTCGACGAGGCCGTTGCGTACCACAAGCGTCTGCCCCGCCACAGACAGCTGGCCTGGGTGATGCGACAAGCGGCAGCGGAAGGACGCTGCCTGACGCAGCCGCGCGGCGGGTTCGGCACCCTCGAGCTGCAGCGCGAGCTGATGCAGACCCTCGACAGGGAGGGCCTGGCCGACGTCGTTCCCACGACCACCGACAGCTACACGCGCAACGAGCGGTTCGCCCAGGCTCAGAAGGGCATCGAAGAGTCGGAACGGTCGGGGCGGTCGATGTTGAACGGGCTCCCGATCGTGAACTACGGCGTCGCCTCCTGTCGAGGGCTCGTCGAGGCGATCGACAAACCCGCCATCGTGCTTTCTGGCACGGCGATGCCGAGGCTCACGGCCGAGATCGGGTATGCGGCGGGCTACTCGGGATACCTCGGGTCGGGAATCGCCTACAACGTGTCGTACACCAAGGACCTTCCGATCGAGGAGGGCATCCGCAACTACCAGTACGTTGACCGGCTCGCGGCGCTCTACCAGGAGCGGGGCGTTGAGCTGCACCGCCGCCAACCGGGGTTCCTGACCGGAACCAATATCCCCCCATCGATTGCGATCACGACGTGTGTGCTGGACCTGCTTCTGGCGGCGGCCCAGGGCGTACGGAATTACGGGCTGGAGCTCGGCCAGACGCTGCATCTGGTCCAGGACGCGGCGGCAA
>JASLMQ010000417.1 GCA_030746455.1 Candidatus Latescibacterota bacterium | reverse complement strand
TACTTGCACCACCGGGTGAACAGCCAGTAGTCGTCGCTCAGCAGGTAGGGCAGACGGTAGTCTGCCCCCGGCGCGAAGTCCTCCAGTGACGCCCACACGCCGGGCACGATGAGCCCAAGGCAGATGCACACGGCAAGCAGGACCAACCACTCCCTGCCGGATAGGCGTTGGGGATCAGAACTGAAAGTAGATGAATGGCTCATGGCTGGGCGCCGAGAAGACCAGGATCAGAAGCATGCCAAGGGCCAGGGCGATCCTGGCCGAACTCCATTCGAGCACGAATCGCGCACGCGACTCGCACAGGAGCTGGTAGACCCAAACTGTCAGACATAGGAGAAGTGCAACAACGGGAAAGCCCGGGTCCCCGAAACCACCGGCGAATATCCTCTGGATGATCATGATCGCGCTGTCGAGGCTCTCCGCGCGGAAGAAGATCCACGCGAAGGTAACGAGCCCGAAGACCCACAGCTGCTTCAGGAGCTTGGGAACATGTTCCCTGTAGAAGCGGTGTCTTTCGAGATCCCGTGTCAGCAGCCTGCCGGCGCCGTGGACCGCCCCCCAGGCTACGAAGCTCCAGGCCGCGCCGTGCCAGAGCCCTGAGATCACCATCGTCAGGAACATATTCCAATAGGTGCTCGTCCGCCCTCGCCGGTTGCCGCCCAGAGGGATGTAGACATAGTCTCTGAACCAGCTGGACAGGCTGATGTGCCATCTGTTCCAGAAGTCTTCCAGACCCGTAGCCAGGTACGGATGGTTGAAGTTGAGCATCAGGTTGTACCCCATCATCCGGGCCACGCCCCTCGCCATGTCCGTATAGCCGCTGAAGTCGAAGTAGATCTGCCATCCGAAGGCGAACGTGGCCAGCATAAGCGAGAGAGAGTCGAAAAGCTCCGGCGCCGCGTAGACTCGATCCACGTACAGCGCGAGATAGTCGGCCAGCGCCACCTTCTTGAATAGCCCGACAAGGAACAGCGACAGGCCGTCGGAGACATGCTGTGGTGACACCGGGCGTCTCTTGGCGAGTTGCGGCAGAAGGTTCCTGGCCCGTTCGATCGGCCCCGCGACAAGCTGGGGGAACAGGGCAACGAAGGCCGCGTACCGAACCAGGCTCCGCTCTCGTTCCACGTCTCCGCGGTAGAAGTCGATGGTGTAGCTCATCGACTGGAAGATGTAGAACGATATCCCCACAGGGAGCAGGACCCCGGGGGATGGCACAGTGAGGGGGATACCGACCCGATCGAAGAGGGAAGCCAGGCTCTCGGAAACGAAGGCCCCATATTTGAAGAGGCTCAGCAGGAGCAGATTGTTGACGATGCTCAGAGCAAGCCAGGGCTTCTTCTTGTGCGCCCTCGCCATCATCACGACAACCGAGTAGTCGAGCAGGGACGAGTAGACGATGATGAGCAGGTAGAGCGGGTTCCACCACGCGTAGAACACGTAGGAGGCGATCAGCAGCCACCACAGGCACAGCCTCTTACCCCTCAGGGGCAGGTAGCCCAGGTACACGACTGCGAAGAACAAAGCGAAGGTCCAGCTATGGAACAGCATCCGGCCTCACAGACAGCGGGATCGACTAGTGTGAGTGAGCTTCCAGGTTGTCGTGGGCATGTTCCGGGATACGGTGATGCACCTCTCCGGCTCTCTCGACTGGGTCGATGTGGATGGTTGCTCTGGCAAGGTAGGGCAGCTGGTGAAGCAATCGGTGGTGCACGTCCTCGGAGATCTCGTGTGCCTCCACAACGGATAGCTCGGAATCCACCGCCACGTTGACTTCTGCATGCAGGCGGTGACCGATCCAGCGCGCCCTGACGTCGGTGACCTCCACAACCCCCGATACGTGCATCGTCGTGTGCTCGATCTCGTCGATATATTCCGGCTCCACGCCGTCCAGGGCCCTCGTGAACACTGCTACCCCCGATTTCCAGACGATCCCCGCGATGGCAAGCGTGATCAGGATCCCGACGATGGGATCGGCCAGGGGATAGCCCAGCCAGACGCCCGCCGCGCCGAACAGCACGGCCAGGCTCGTCCATCCATCCACACGGGCGTGGTAGCCGTCGGCGATCAGAGCGACGCTGCCGATCTCCCGACCCACCCGGATCCGGAACACAGCCACGGCCTCGTTGCCGATGAAGCCCACGATCGAGGCGACGACCAGCGCCACCAGGTGCGTTACCGGTTGCGGGTGCAGCAGCCGGTTCACCGATTCATATCCCGCCACAACCGCGCTGAAGAGAATGGTCAACACGACCAGCACCCCGGCCAGGTCCTCCACACGCCCGTACCCGAAGGAGAAGCGCTTGCTCGGACGCAGCCTGGCGAACAAGAAGGCGATCCAGAGCGGTATGGCCGTTGAGGCGTCTCCGAAGTTGTGGATGGTATCCGCCAGGAGAGCCACGCTACCCGAAAGCACGACGATCACGACCTGGAAGAGCGCCGTGGCCATCAGACCGATGAACGACCATTTGATGGCCCAGATGCCCCGCTCCGTGGAGGCGATGGTCGGATCGATCACTCCATGCGTGTGCCCATGGCCGCCATGGTCCTGCCCCTCGTGTCCGTGATCGTGTCCGTCGTCGTGCTCTCCATCGGTGTGGTCGTGCCCGTGGCCCTCGTGCGGATGGTGGCCATGTCCCTGGTCGTGATCGTGCGAGTCCCCGTGACCGTGCCCGTTCCTCTCCGTCGCCATTCAGGTTTCCCCTCCCCTGTCATCCGATGAAGCGTTTGAGGGCCGACCTCAGATCGTCGAGGGCCTCCTGCCCCTTGCCCTCAACCAGCGCCTCGGCCACGCAGTGTTCCATGTGTTCCTCGAGGATCAACCGACCCGCCTGATCCAGTGCCGCACGCGCCGCGGCAAGCTGGATGAGCACCTCGCTGCAGTCACGGCCCGACTCGACCATCGTGCGGAGGCTTCCGACCTGGCCCTGGACCCGCGCGAGCCTGTTGATCACGTTCTTGCTGACGTGCTTGTGGTTCATACCGCCTCCTAGGCTATATACCCCCTGGGGGTATACAGTATACGTCAGGAGTCCGTGGCTGTCAAATGGCTTATGCCAGGGGACGGATCTCCGAGGGGGCCTCGAGCTCTGCTGCGGTGGTCACCAATATGCCAAGTCTTGGTGTCGGGAGGCCGTGATCCCAGAGGCCTTGACCGGGCCTTCGCATCTGGACAGCTTTTGCAGGCACCCGATGCGATGCCGTGCGGCCATGGCTCCCTCCGCCGCCGCGGGCCTCATGCTCCTCAGCCTCAACCGAAAGGACGCGTGATATGCTTGATAGCCCTAGCTCAATCCAATCCGCCAGATCTGTTCTCGAGTTCCTGTCGACGGCAGGTAAGGACATAGAGACCGCGTTCCTGGAACACGCTGACGCGGTGCGTGTCCCGGCCGGTCAACATATCGGGCTGGAGGGAAATCCGTGCTCGGCCCTGGCCTTCGTGGTCTCCGGATCGGCCAGGGTCTACAAGACCGGAGAGACCGGTCGAGAGATCACATTGTACCGCGTCGAACCCGGAGAGACCTGTATCCTGACGGCGTCATGCATTCTCAACGAAGAGCTCTTTCCCGCCTTCGCGATCACCGAGACGGACGTGGAAGCAGCGGCGGTTCCTGCCCAGGTCTTCCGGCGCTGGACCGACCGTCATCCCTTCTGGAGGGACTATGTCTTCCGCCTCATTTCGCACCGCATGGCGACCATCATCGCGGTGGTAGAGGAAGTCGCATTCAGACGGGTCGATGTCAGGCTGGCGGAGTTCCTTGCGGGGGCCTCTGATGGTCCTGACGATCCCATCCGACGCACACACCAGCAGATCGCATCGGAACTGGGGACCTCTCGGGAGGTGGTCAGCCGGATCTTGAAGGACTTCGAGCGCGAAGGTCTCCTCTCCCTATCCAGGAGCAGCGTCCAGGTCCTGGACCCGGCTGCCCTCGGCGAGCGCCAGAAAAATGCTTAGGAATGTGACTTAGTCACTGACATACGGGAAGCTGATCGGATATATTAGTTTGCCGGCAGGATACTGCCCTTGCTCATTGGTGCGACACGCAGGCCACACCGGAGCGCCGCCATTGGAGTCCACAATCGCCGCAAGTGCCAAGGCCAAACTGACCGGCGCCGCAAGACTGGCCACGATCTGGCTCGGCCTACTGATCGTCCTGGGTCCGTTCCATGGATCCGCCCACGCGCTCCCGCAGTTCAGTCTGGTTACGGGTAACCGATGTGTGAACTGCCACGTCAACGCGCAGGGCGGGGGACTCCGTGACGAGCTGGGGCGATACTCGATGGAGGAGACCGGGCTCATCCGACCCGAGCGGAACCCGCTGAGGGCACCCAACGCCCTTTGGAATGGTAAGGTCCTGATTGGCGCCGATGCCCGGGTCCAGATGGCACGGTCGCACGTGTCACCGGATGCCTCCCGGCGGTTCTTCCCGATGCAGGCGTCCGTGTACGGAGCCTATGAGCCTGCATCATGGATGCAGCTTGAGGGGAGCTACAATGCAGGTCCCAAGAAATACGACGGGCAACGGACGTGGTCGGCCTCCGTACTGATTCAGCCCTCCTTCCTGTATCCTCAGATCAGGGCCGGTCACTTCCAGCCCTCTGTCGGGATTCGCTACGACGACCATACGATGCTGGTGCGACAGGTGGCCGAGGTGTCGGGAGGAAGCTCCCTGATCGCGCCAAACTATGCCGAGTATGGGATCGAGGCGCTCTACAACCGATTGAGGTGGCTCTCCCTGACCGTGGGCATCCACAGGTCGAGCGGTCTGGCGGAAAACTCGGTTGTCAACCGGTCCGGGCAAAGGGTCTCTGTGGTAGGAGACAAGGAGGGCCCCTCATATCTGGGTCGGATCGTCCTCTGGCCACGCGCGGCGAGGGGACTGTGGAACTTCTACTTGGGTGGTTCGGGTTTGGTGAACGGGGATTTCCAGCTTTTGAGCCTCTTCGGAGGCGCAGGCCTGCGGGATAGGGGTTCCTTCATGTCAGAACTCACGATGTCGAAGATAGAGGGCCTTCGTAGGACGAGGAACCTGTCTGTCGATCTCGCCTGGCAGGCTCGCGAGTCCCTGGTGCTGTACCTTCGGGGGGATCTGGCCAGGACGACCCATCCCAGGGCCAACGGAACCGACGTCTCGCTCTCGACCCGTCAGGCCGTGCTGGGGGCCCAGGTCTTCCTGATGCCGGGGATTGAGTTCCGCCCAGAGTACCGCCTGATGGACACCGAGACCTTCCGGTCGGTGCGCTACGCCCTGCAGCTTCACGTCTTCTATTAGGCGCCGGGATGCTCGGGAAGGGGCGATACTGACATGGGATGGAAGATTGTCAGCCTTCTCGCCTTCGGTCTCACCGTAACCGTAGGGGTCTGGTGGTTGGCCGACGGCGCCGAAGTCTTTACGAAGACGGCCCGGCAGACCATCGTGTCCGACGGCCTGTTTCAGACACAGGGGGTCCAGTGGGAGGAGGGCCTTTGGATCGGCCTGGACGTCTCAGGCCCCGCTGTCCTGTTCCTCCTTGTCCTGGGCGCGTTTGCCTGGCGGCGGACCCGTAAGTCCGGGAGCTCTACAGATGTATGCGTTGAGGACGAGACGTGAACTGTCCGGTGAAGATCGAAGGTCGTTCCTGGCACGCGCGTTCTCATTGCTGGGCCTGAGCGCGGCGTGGGGAACGCTGTTTTCGTTCGTCGCCGGCTGTGAGAGCGACGTCCTGAAGTCCTCGAACATCGCCGTGCGCCTGGATGTGAGCGTGGAACCCGCGCTGGCATCAGTGGGGGGTGCGGTGAAGAAGACGTTTGGCATCCACAACGGAGGACAGCCGGTACTCGTCATCCGGGCTGGAGAAGAGAGCTTCCTGGTGCTGAGCACAGTGTGCACGCATCTGTCCTGCGAGGTGAACCTGCCCGGCTTCCGGCATTCAGAGATCCTGTGCGAGTGCCACGGGTCGGTCTTCAACAAGGCCAGTGGGGCGGTACTGGAAGGACCTGCCACTGCCCCGCTGGCCCGGTTCGAGAGCAGCTACCACAAGGACTCCGGAGTCCTGACCATTACGTTTTGAGGAGGACATCGTCACGCTGGCCGCTGGGGGATCCAACGGGTATGGGGGTGTAGGTGGATCGGGCCCGGTATCGGTATCCCGGCAGTCATCCCTCACGGGGTGGCCACTGGTACCGGTTCCCGGTCCCCTGACTCCGAAGCCGTACCCAGCGGTCGGGTCATCTCGAGGTCCCAACGAAAGGAGGACACGCCGACTCGTAACAGGGGAATCCGGCCGCGGCTTGCCGAGGCTGTGGGCCATCACACATAGAAGGAGAGCGATGATGATGAAAACCACAATCCAGATACTGATTCTAACGCTGGCACTCGTGGCGACCCAGGTGGAGGCCAGATCCAATCGAATGTCTCAGGTGCCCAACGCCCGGAGCTTCGGCTGCAATGTCTGCCATACCACCGGCGGGGGAACACCTCGAAATTCCTTTGGACTCACAGTGGAGGGACTTTTCCTCTTGCAGGGGAGCGTGCAGTGGGGAACCGAGTTGGCGAACATCGATTCGGACGGCGACGGGTTCACCAATGGGCAGGAGCTGGGCGACCCGGAAGGAACGGGGACGGCCGTTGATGGGGCCGAGACCTCGCATCCGGGCGATCCGAGCAGCTATCCACAGACGCTCGAGCCGACCGGTGATCGTCTGCTCGTGGAGTTCGCGGGTATGACACCCCACGTGGGTCAGGCCCTCAACCTGCGAGTCGTTGACAAACGCAGCGGCCGCGAAGTGACCCGGGCGCTCGTACACAGCATACCGGAAGCGGATTTCTCGGTTTCGATGGGGGGCGTCTCCGAAGGTCGGGACTACGCCCTGGAGTTCTATGCGGACCACGACGGAAACGGTGCGTACGACCGTCCCCCGACGGACCACGCTTGGAGGCTGAGTGCGGACGACGTCGGCGACGATACAACAATCCAGTTTGCTCACAATACGAGCTTTACCGATATAGACTGGACCTATCTCCTCACGGTCAACCTGAAAGACATGACGCCCCACCTGGGCCAGTTGTTCGAGCTGCGTGTGGTAGACGAGACACGCCGGCGTGAGGTGGGTCGCGTGCGGCTGGGGACCATAGCGCAGGCCGATTTCTCGGTATCCGTTCCCGGCCTGCGCCCGGGACGGGACTACAGGGCCGACTTCTACGCGGACCTGAATGGCAATCTCCGCTACGACGATCCGCCGACGGATCACGCCTGGCGGGAGTCCTTCACCGGGACGGGCGATGAGACGCTCGGCTTCGAACACAACGTCGGCTTTACGGCGATCGCCTATCCGGAGTACCCGGATGTCCCGGGGGCGCCGGCAAGGCCTAGGCACCGCGCCTTGGTCTCCGCGACGGTGACGCAGGACGGGTTGCCTGCGGCGGGAGTGGACGTCGCCTTCGCTCGATCCATTTCGGGTGAGCGGGCTGAATACCGGTGGAAAGACACGACCGGCTCCGACGGACGGGTCGATGTCGAGATCCGAGTCGACCCGGCCCGGTTCCTGCGCAAAGGAGCGTCCGGATACTACCTGGTGAGGGCGGTCGAGCCTCAGTCGGGCGAGGCCATCGGAGAATGGGGCAGCGTGCCCCTCTCGGGAGGAAAGGAGACAGAGCTGGTCCTGGCGGTAGGCGAGCGGGCGCGGGTGGAGGGCAGAAGTGACCTGGCGAGCACGTCGTCCGTGGCCCTGTCGAACGCTCCGAACCCGTTCAACCCGAGCACCCAGATCGTCTACAACCTGCCAGAGGCTGGCGAAGTCTCTCTCGTCATCTACAGCTTGCTGGGCCAGGAGGTCCGAACACTCGTCCACAAGTCACAGGGGGCAGGCACCCATCGCGTAACCTGGGATGGCACAGACGATGGGGGACGGTCGGTCTCGAGCGGCGTCTATCTCTACAGGCTGGTCACCGATCGGGGTACACCCGAAACCAGACAGATGGTGCTCCTGAAGTAGTCTGCGCTGTCTGGTCGCAATCGACGAAAGGTCAAGGGGCCCCGAACGCCATCGAGCATTCGGGGCTCCTTCGTGTCTGCCGATCCCGACCTGCAGGACGCGGTTTTCGCGTGCCATCTCAGGTTCTCCCCGCTGTCTTGCCTTCGATCTGCGCCGTAAGCCGTCGCCCCATCCCCCTCTGATTCTGGACACACCGTGAATAGCCTTGCCATCCATAGTCCAGCGACCTATCTTAGGTCCGCACAGATGTTTGATATATCAAATATCTAATTGGTATACCTAACCTCGATCCGACGAAATCGGGGGGTGCGAGTGGCGCGAAGCGCCTGGGTACCCAGGTTCCGCCTCGGGCCCAGGCCTGGATCCTTCATGCCTCCCTTTGTGAGCCAACGTCCGGGCCTTCCTCCACCTGGATATGCCCTTCTTTCGTGTCTTTCGTGTCTTTCGTGGTGACCGGGTTCTGTCGAATCAAGGCTATCTTCGCATCGTTGTGCGTGTCCCCAACCCCACCAGGAGCCGTCGTACACCAGGAAGGAGGCGACATGCAGGTACGAATCCAGATTCGCACACTCGCAGTTTCCGCCGTTCTAATCGCTATCAGCTCGCTCGAGGCCCGCGCCTCGGCTCCCGCACAGCAGCTCTATGAGCAGAAGTGCGGACGTTGTCACGTCGCGTACGAACCCACCGAGTATTCCCACGAGGAGTGGCCGGGAGTGGTGAGGGCGATGCGGGCGCAGGCGGCATTGAATCAACGGGAGTTCGACGAAATCGTCGAATTCCTGGTGAGCGCCGCCGGCGCTGAGGACCGAGAGAGTATTGGGAAGAGCGGACCGGTGGTAGGCGGCTACCTGTACACGGAGTACTTCTGGACCCAGGAAGGGGCGGATAACTTCGACATCCACTATCTGGCACTGTCCGCCTCGGGGTGGGTGAACTCCAAAATCCAGTATTTCGGCGAGTTCGAGCTGGAACACGGTGGCACCGGGGGCTCCAACACCTTCGTGGAACAGGCCTATCTGGCCTACTGGTTCCGGCCCAACGTCGCCATCAGGATCGGGGCTATGCTTACCCCGTTCAACAGGTTCGATGAGTTTCACGGCCCTCTGAGCAATTACACGATAACCAGGCCGCAGGTCTCACGGGAGATCGGGGTCAGCGCCTGGAAGGAAGTCGGCGTCGACCTGACCGGGTACCTCAACATGAACGAGCAGGTCTCCCTTTCGTTCGACATGTACACCCTCAACGGCCTGGGTGCCGGATCGAGACTGCGAAGCAGCAGGCAGTATCGAGACAACAACGAAGACCTGGCCCTCGGCGGCCGCCTCAATCTGATGTACCGCGACGTTGTGGAAATCGGAGGCTCGGCCTACCGGGGCGCGTGGGATTCCGATGGGGATTACGATCTCACCCTGGTTGGCGCGCATCTCATGGCACGTACGCCTGTCGCCGAGTTCTACGGCGAATACGCAAGAGCGGAGTCCGAGAACCCTCCGCCGCTGGCAGGGGGTGAGATGTCCGGTTTCTTCGTTCAGGCTTCACGCCTGTTCGACTCCAAGCTTCGACCGACAATCCGCTATGGCAGGCTGGACTACCTGGATCCTGGCGACTCGCTCGGCAGGAAGCCGCGTGACGTAGACCTGAGCGAACTCGCGCTGTGTGTTTCCTATTATCCGGCTCGGGCCGTTGCCTTGAAGGCGGAATACACCATGTTCCTGGAAGGAAGCAGGAATGTCGAGAAGGACAACAATCAGATAGGCCTTCAGGCGGCCGTTCGCTTCTAGTGTCTCGTCCCGGAAATAGATTTACATAATCGTTCGATCTTCTGAAGGATCGACTCGGGTGTCGCGGTCCACTGGAAAGGGTTGGCGCTCGCGTTGTAGTGCTCGGTGAAGGTTTCGATCTTCTCGATGAGTTGT
>JASLMQ010000416.1 GCA_030746455.1 Candidatus Latescibacterota bacterium | reverse complement strand
ACAACTCATCGAGAAGATCGAAACCTTCACCGAGCACTACAACGCGAGCGCCAACCCTTTCCAGTGGACCGCGACACCCGAGTCGATCCTTCAGAAGATCGAACGATTATGTAAATCTATTTCCGGGACGAGACACTAGCGGGGGCGTGAAGAATAGAAGTTCGATCATGGTGTCTACCTGGGCTCCCTTCATGTAGCGAAGATTACTTTGTGATTCAGAGCGAGAAGGTGGGAGAGAAGCCGCCATCGGATAGACGGTGACCTATCAGGCGGTTGCGGGCTTTGGCTGGGAGCCTTTCTGAGTTTCCACTGCTTCTGTCGCGCTGGCCAAGACCTCCTCGAGCGCCCCTAGATACGTGACAAACTGATCTCGTCCCGATTCTGTCAGGAGAACCGTAGTGAGAGGTTTGTTCTGTACAAACGTCTTCTGGATCACGACGATTCCGGCCTCTTGCAGGGTTTTCAGGTGGCTGTTCAGATTGCCAAACGTAAGCTCGCATTCGGACTTGAGCGCGTTGAATGTGAGGCCATCTTCCGATGCGCACAGGGCCGATACAATGGCCAGCCGATTGGGTTCATGGAAGGTACGTTTCAGTTTCGCATATAGAGACCTATCGCTCATGTGGGGCCTCCCGAGCAGGCTGTGCCTTGTTGCTCAAATGAAAGATGAGCCCACCCCACCACTCGCCAACGAAGAACACAAGGCCCATCGGCCAGGGGTTGAGAAATGAGGGATTGGCGGACAAGAGATAGCCTGTGCCACACGTGATATAGAAGATGCCTACGGTCCAATAGCTTCGGGGAAAGGTGTGACGCGTGGCCAGGCAGGTGAGCCCAAAGAGGCACATCCAGATTCCGAACAGGAGATCTGTCTGTCCTATCTGGATGGCCGTAAGGGTCAGTACGCCGCCGACAAACAGCGAAGGAAAGGCATCGAGAACCGGGGACAGCTGGATTTTGGACCTCTGCTTCGTCACAGCCCAATAGAAGAGCGCGCCGTAGTTCCACAGCAGACCGATGGTGAAGACGGTGCCCCACCCGTAGATGTGACTGGTGGTTGTCCGGGGGAAATACTCAGACGCCATGATGGCTGCTGCCAATAAAGCAAGGGTGCCAACCAGTATACGGACGCGCCCGGAATACCCCTTAAAGAGTTGTTTTTGAAGAACGATGCGCTGGAGATCGCGAACTTGCGACAGGGCTTCCTGTATCTGATGAAGTGCCATATGGGCCTGACCTCTCGACCTGGAATCAGTAGTGTCTGCCGATCGCTGCTGATGGAATATACGGAATTAAAGAGTACTCTGCAATACAAAGTTAAAGAATCCACGCCTTCCTTGTGCGCTGGACGAACCCCACGAATAGGCCCACTCGCGGCCGAGCGACACCAGCGCTCGTATCCTGCCTGAGCATTGGGCGCCTGACCGCCCAACTCGCCCTACAGCCTACTCTCCCTGGAAACCAAAGTAGGCTGCCGCATTGGCGTAGAGTTTATCGAGCCCATCCGGAGCGAAGAAGATCTTCCCCGAACGCCTCCGCATTTCCCCGGGAGGAATGTCATCCAGATTGGCTTGAGAATGGATGCAGTGATGCGAGTCGTTCATGTTGCTGCGGGCGTAGAACGCGCGGTCCCATAGAATGCCGATTGCCAGATCAGACCGCACGGATTGCTTGACCATGAACGCCTGGGACAGTGGGATTGGACAGAAACCCCATCCTCCCATAAACCCTCCGTGCTCGAGCTCGTCGGGTCGGTGGCCCTTCACGTAGTAGTTCTGCATCCGCCGGTACTGTTTCGGGCCGCTCAGGATCGGCAGTGACAGCACCGGAGTCCACTCGTCATCGACCCGGACGAACGTGCGCTCACCCGCACCGTCGTGGAAGTCTGGGGCCAGCTTGAACTGAAGGCAGGTGTTCTAGAGTATTCGGTCGATGATCTTCGTGTCCTGGTTGGTTACCGACGTGTCCAACTCAATCCCATCGGATACGGGACGAATCAGGACGTCGAGCCGTACCCTGCCCTTCTTTGTGCCGTCGGTCTCAATCGAGTAGGCGAAGCCAGAGTCCTCCTGCCGCCAGTCGTAGATCTCTGCGTTCAGGCCGTACTCCAGGAAGTTCTCGAAACACTGCAGCATCAACGCACCGTCGCAAAGAAACGATGGGGTCTCTACTCTGATGTGAGAGCGTCTTCCCTGTGGCTCAAGCGCGAAATCCATGCGCTCTCTCCCGTGTGCTGGTTATGAGGTCGCTCTGGAACCCGATGCTAGTATCCTGTCCCGGAAATCTGTGTGCGGATATGTGGTCTTCACCGCTCCCTCGATACCTGCCTGCGCCTCAGAGACAAGGCTTCCACCTACGCTAAGGCTTCGGTGGATGAATCGGCAGGCAGGCACCCTCCTGCGCGGCTTCCACCTGGAGCTCGAGCATCTCGTCGATGAGTGCCTTGGCATGGGACATGCTGCGGCAGACGACATTAGATTACCAAGCCGCGCCATCTGCGGCTCCGGGTGCTGCAGTCTCCTATGCAGTTTGAGACCTTCTCCCGCCGGCAAGGATTCCACCAAGGAACCCCATTGGAATGTAGGCCAGCAGAAGGTCGGATGCGATGAACCACACGGGACCACCGCACATGATGACCATCGCGATACCGCGCGATGGGGTTCATAGTCCACCTGGCTCCACTGAGGTTGTCCCGATCGTTGTCGACGAGGATCGGGACAAGGATCAGGACAAAGATGAACGTCGACGAGGATCAAGAAAAGGATCGCAACGAAGATCGTCTTATCTGTCCATCATTTGTGTTTCGCGATGAAGTCGCGGAGGGCTTCGGCCTGCTCGCGCTGGGTCTCGATGGTGACGGCGGCGAGAATCGAGTATCCGTCCAGCTTGCCTTTGTCGATGTACTCGGCAGTGAGCTCCATCTGTCGCTTGACCGCGTCCACGGGCACCGAGGCCCGCTCGTGGTAGTCGCGCAGGTAGATCCCCATGTTGATGGGCTTGTCTGGAAACAGCTCGCGGCACTGATCGACGTACCGGGGCAGGTGGATCAGGTTCTTGGATTCCCATACCCACAGGTTGACGATGTCGATGTGCGGGCGGACGAGGGACCAGAACTCCGCGTCCTCGGACTCGTGGGTGTACACGACCGACCAGACCTTAAGGTCCGGGTTCATCTCCCGCATCGGGGATATAACCTCCCCGAGACGGTCCGGTCCCCAGCCGTTCTTCCTGAGGATGCTCATCAGATCGTCGCAGAAGGCGCCGGAGATGTTCGTGAACCGCTCCGACAGGCGCGCGATCCGTTCTCCCTCGGTACGCATCGAGTCCGGATCTCCTGCTGTGGTCAGTCCGGGACGGTCGTTCTCGTCCCACTCCCAGCCGTAGCGGAGCATGCTGCAGGCCACCTCGTCCAGGTCGGACATCAGGGACAAGGCATGATCGTCCGTGGGGTGGAACAGGAAGACGGCCCGGGACAGTCCGAAGTACCGGGTCCCCTGGCCCAGCCCGTAGATGGAGGGCGGCACGCCGGGGTCGATTCCCTGTCCCTCCCACACCCAGCCAACGTCTCGTAGATCCATGGTGCTCCTTCCTTCGTCTTCCCGAGCAGCTCTTCAGCGACTTCGAAAGGTCGAGGCCTGGGAACTACGACCTAGATTAAGCGATTCTCTGACTCAGAGGACACGGTGAGCCCTGCTTCTGGTCAGATAGAAGAGCTTTCCTTCGTGCGCCGGACCGCTCACCGGGTGACCGGATGACCGCCATACCAAGTAGGGCTTCCCAAGGGGAGGGGCTGCCTTTCTCACCGCCTCTGCGAGGGGCCGCATCTCACGAGACAGATCGCTCAGCATTGGCCCGACGGAAACAGCGCTGTCATTCCGAGCGCGTTTCCCTACGCTGCTTCGCCCTACCTCCTCAGACTTGTGCGCGAGGAATCCCTGCACGTAGCCGATCGGCGACAGGCCAACGGTAGGCCGAATGCTCCGTGTGATCGGCTCGGCCACAGTCCCTGCACTGCTCTCCACACAGGGATCCCTCGATCCGCCCTCTTCTCCTTAGCGCCCCCACAAGCTCCAATGGACGAGGACAAAGGCTCCTTCCCCCTCCGCACCTATCGGTGCTGCGGCGGACAGGCCGGGATGACAGTGTCGTCGCGTGAATGAGGCGTAGGAATCGCTCAATCTAGGGACAGAACACGCGAAAGTGCGAAAGTGGCGACTGACAGGGCCCTGATCGCTAGCCCGATCGTTGTCGACGAGGATCCAGACAAAGATCGCGACAAGGATCCAGGACGACGACGATCGAGACAGGGATCGCGACGAGGACCACCCCGCTCTCCGCTCTGCCATCCGTCGACCTAGCGGCGGAGCGCGTAGCTCCCGCCGGGGCCTTCGAGATATAGAATGCCTGCATCTGCGGTAACTTCCACAGCCGGAGCGACGATCTCGCCGTCCCGCCAGACCTGCCATGTCCCTTCCGCCAGGTCGGCGACGAGGATCTTCAGCGCACCCTCGCCCGATAGCTCGAGCGATATCGGCTCGTCCAGGCGCTGCCCGGAGCGGGAGAAGAGCACCGCGCGATCCGCAAACTGAACACCCACGACCGCCTCGTCTTCCACGAGGCGAACGGGGTGCGGCGAACCCGAGTCCCGATCCATCACCTGCGTGACGCTCAGGAAGCAATCCAGATCCGAGGGGGCCTTCGGAGAGAGCTGCATCCGCCACGCGCCCAATTCGTGTGATCCCTCCCTGTCACCGCGCGGCGAGTTCTGGTAGTTCTCACCGAACACCCAGAACTCCTTGCCCGGACCTCCGATCGCCTCCATCTCCAGGTTGTCGACGTCAGGAAGCAATGCCGTGTTCACCAGCTTGCCCCGCTCTCCCGGGGCCGTTCGCGATATCGTGAACCGATTGCCCTCCACCTCGGGCTCCTCCATACAGTGAAGCAGCCAGTACTTCCTGTAACCGGGATCCGCCGACACCACGCGATCGAACACGACCAGCGCCGCGGGCACATCGGCATTGTGGAAGTTGATGAATGCGAAGGACCGCTTGACCTCCTTCACCTTCTCGCTGTAGGCCTCGGTGATGTCGCCCTTCAGGTAGGTAACCGATGGGACGTGCGGATCCGGACCCATCCAGTGGCCTTCCACCTCTCCCGTCTTGTATCCCTCCGACAGCAATACGTCCAGCGTTGGGGCCTCCCGGCGATTGTTGGGCATCCGCTGACCGCCATCGTTGCGAGTCGGCTGCCTATCCCGACGCTGCGGCCACTTCTCGTCGGGATCGTAGATCAGCAG
>JASLMQ010000415.1 GCA_030746455.1 Candidatus Latescibacterota bacterium | reverse complement strand
CAAGTTCACAGACGCTGGGAGCGTGTCCGTCAACGCAGCCAGGGAAGGTGACCAGCTCGTCATCTCTGTGGCGGACACGGGCAAGGGTATCCCGGCCGACGAGATCGACACCATCTTCGACGAGTATCGTCAGGTGGTGGGATCGGACACCGAGGGGAAGGGAACGGGACTGGGATTGTCGATCACGAGGAGATTTGCGGAGCTTCTGGGAGGAACGATCGGCGTGGAGAGCGAGGAGGGGAAGGGAAGCATCTTTACGGTGAAGATACCGGCCACATATGAAGAGCGAGAGGCATTGTAGATTGATGATTTGAGAAGTCAGATTGTCCAATGTCCCTCTCAAATCAGCAATCTCTAATCTTCAATGCTCCTAGCAGCCGTGCCCTTCTGATTCGGACCGCGTCACACACAACGAAGCGCACGAGGACTGAGCCATGGCACGCGCACCGGATCTTTACGTTCTGCCGAAACCGCGAAAGGTGACGTTCCACGGAGGAACGGTCAGTCGCACGAACCTGCGCGGGGTCGCGATTTCCCGAGGACTGCCCGCGTCGCTGCAGAGGCACATCAGGGATTTCGCGGCTGATAGCGGATTCGAGGTGACCTCGAAAGACCGTGCTTCTGTTCTCATCAGGACAGCGGAACGCACCCGTGAGCTCCCTACGGAAGGTTACTTCCTGGAGGTGGGAGACCGGGTCGTTCTCGAGGCGCCGGACCCTCGAGGGCTGTTCTACGGGCTGCAGACGCTGAAGTAGATGCTGAGGGCAAAGCAGCCGCTGCGCCGGTGCACGATCGAGGACTGGCCGGCGCTCGAGTTGCGCGGGTTCTACTTCGACCTGACGCGGCAGGTGCCCACGACGGACTTCCTGAAGGCGATCGTCGACCGGCTTGCCGAGGCCAAGATCAACCTGCTGATGATCCAGTACCGGGAGTTCTTCCCGTACGAGGGGCTCCCTTTCATCGTCTCCAAGAGCTCGTACACGAGGAGGGAGATCTCCGAGTTCGTCAAGTATGCGGCCGACCGACACATCCGGGTCGTGCCGCTGCTGCAGAGCCTGTCGTTCCAGGAGCACATCCTGAGGGCGGAGGCCTACGTCCACCTTCGGGAGGACCCCGACGACATATCGGGCCTCTGTCCGACCCATCCCGAGTCGCTCCAGCTCTACACCGAGCTGGCGGGGCAGCTGCTTGACGCCCATCCCGATGCGGGCACCATCCACATCGGCGCCGACGAGGCCGACAAGGTAGGCCAGTGCGAGCGGTGCCAGCAGGCGATGGTGCAGGGGTCGAAGGCGACACTGGTGACGGGGTTCACGAACCAGGTGATCCGGTTCCTGCTCGACCGCGGCGTCACGCCGATGATGTGGGCGGATATGTTCTTCGGACACTTCGTGCAGGAATCGGATGTGTCCCAGTATGTGAGGGATATGTTCGGGGGCCTGTCGCGAGAGGTGGTGGCCGTGGACTGGGACTACTGGTCCACCGACCTGGAGACGCCGCCGGCCCATCGCAGCCCGTACCCCGGGATGGCCGGGCTGAGCCACGTTGAACGGCTCGTGGACGAGGGATTCACGGTGGTGGGCGCCCCGTCGTGCTCGAGCGGGAGCACGGCGGAGAAGAACGGCCTGAACCACCTGCATCCGTTCGACAACATCACGGCATTCGCCTCCGAGCTGATCCGGCTGGGGTGCCTGGGCATCGTCAACACCTTCTGGCCGACGGACGCGGTGGGTGTGTACCGTCCGGGCCGCGACTGGCCCCACCACGAGGTGGTGGACCTGGCCTACCGCCAGGTGCGGCCGGGGCTGGAGGCGCACTGGTACTCCATCTGGCGCGGTGCCGAGTGCGCCTGGACCGACGCGCCACGAGGCCGTCGAGACTACGACCGCGCCTTCGGGAGGATCTTTCTGGGTGCTGAGAAGCCGACCTATCCGGAGGCGCTGGCGCTGTCGAGCTTCGTGGTGGGTACCCGCGCGTCGGCCGAGGTCGTGCGGCGCATCCGGCGGGGCGTGGACCGGATGGGGCAGGCCCGGAAATCGGCGGGGCGACGGAAGGAGACGGTGGCCTACTCGGAAGCCTACGCGCGCATCCACCTGCACGAGCTGGAGTGGGAGCTGTTCTCCAATTCTCTTCCATCCATGGGCGCGAAGGCGCTGTCTCAGGCCAGATGGGACCGGCTGCGCGCGCTGGCTGACGAGCGCAAGGCGCTGGAGCGAACGTTCCGGCGAACCTATCTCTCGATCTACAAGGACGTGCACCTCGAGGAAGAGGTGCAGCACCGTTTCGTCGAGGAGCGAAGACTACAGGAGCAGCTGATGCTGGCGCAGAGGCGGGGATTAGTGATCGGAGACCATAGTCCAGATTGAGCGATTCCTCCACCGCATTCACGCGACGACATTGTCATCCCGAGGAGCCCTTGTCCTCGCCCATTGGAGCTTCTGGGAGGGGCGAAGGCGAAGAGGGCGGATCGAGGGATCCCTGTGTGGAGCGTAGCGCGGAGACGGTGGCCAAGCCGATCACACGGAGCATCCGACGTACCGTTGGCCTGTCGCCGATCGGCTGCGTGCAGGGATTCCTCGCGCACAAGACTGAGCAGGTAGGC
>JASLMQ010000414.1 GCA_030746455.1 Candidatus Latescibacterota bacterium | reverse complement strand
GACTGCCTGTGGATCGATATGGAGCACCAGGACTACGATTACGACCAGGTGTTCAACATGTGTCTGGCGTGCCGGGCGTCGGGCATGGAGCCGATGGTGAGAATCCGGAAGGAGGGTGATCACTCGTTCTTCAGGGCGTTCGAGGCCGGGGCCACGGGGATCATGGTGCCACACGTTCGCACGGTCGAGGAGGCGGAATGGGCGATCCGGTGCTCACGATTCGCCCCCAAGGGTCTCCGCGGCATGGACGGCGTCGAGGCGTCCGCAAGATACAGCCTGGCACCGATGCAGGACTACATGGCCTGGACGTTGAGCGAGACGTTTGTGATCTTTCAGGTGGAGGACAGGGAGTCTCTGGACATACTGGATGAGACGGCTCGGATGGACGGGCTTGACGGGTTCTTCTTTGGGCCGGGGGATATGTCCCAGTCCCTGGGCATCCCTGGTGAGTTCGACCATCCGCGGATGGCAGAGGCACGCAAACGTGTTGGAGATGCGGCACGGCAACACGGAAAATTCTGGGGAATGCCCGTAGGGACCGGTGAGCAGGCTCGGAACCTCCACGACGAGGAAGGCGCTCAGTTCTTCGCCTGTGGGGCGGCAGTGGTGCTTCTCAAGACAGGATATCAGGGCATTCGAGATGACTTCGACAGGGTCTTCGGGGATTGACCACCCTGTCCGGTGAGGTCCAATGTTCCTCAAGATCGTCAGGAAGCAGTTCCTGGAGTACCTGCTAAGCCTGAGGTTCCTCGTTGGCACGCTTCTGTGCCTGGCCGTGGGCGTAGGGGCCACGTGGGTACGGTCCGATGCCTACCGGACGGCGCTTGGCGACTACCGAATGAACCGCTCGATACATGGGACCGAGGCCAAGGGGTACACCCAGCCCTATCCGCTTACCTACGACGGCGTGTCCGTCGACAAGAAGCCGACGATGCTGGGCACCTTCTACCGGGGCCTGGAGCCCGCGCGTCCCCTCAGCGTGCGCGTGACGGGCAATCGGGATCCTATGGCGGAGGACCAGTACGAGCAGAGCAACCTGATCTCGGACCTGTTCCAGACGGTGGACCTGATGTCCTTCGCGGCATTGGTGATGAGCCTGCTCGCGCTGGTGTTCAGCTATGACACCATCTCAGGGGAGAAGGAGTCCGGTACGCTGAGGGTAATGCTGTCGTTCCCCGTGCCCAGGGATGCGCTGCTGCTGGGGAAATGGATCGGGGGCTTCGCGGCAGTCGCGGTACCCTTCATACTCACCTGTCTCTGCAGTTTGGGGGTGGCGGTCGTCCACCCTGGCATGGAGATCACTACGCGGGATCTGGCGGCCTTCGGCCTGCTGGTCCTCTCGGCCCTCCTCTGCACCGGAAGCTTCTACTCGCTGGGCCTGCTCGTGTCGACCCTGACCTCCCGAGCGTTCACATCCATCGCCGTGCTGGTGGCCATATGGGTGGCGCTCACAGTGGCGCTTCCGAACCTGAGCCCCTACATAGCCCGGGCGCTGGTTCCGGTTCCGACGGTCCAGGCGGTGGAGCGGGAGAAGTGGGCCGCGTCGCAAGCGGCGAACGCGGAAAGAGGGCAGCGAATCCGGGACTACCGGCAGAACACCTCGGACGATGAGGCCCAGCAGGCAGTCGTGATCAGCGAGCTCTTCAGGGACTGCTTCACGGATATCGCAAGGGGTCACGAACAGATCCAGGCAGAGTACGAGCGGACGCTGGATCGACAGGTGTTCGCGGCTGTCTGGCTGTCCCGCATAGCTCCATCGGCTTCGCTGGTCTACGCGGCAGGGGAGGTGGCCGATACGGGGATCCGCGAGTGGCGCCGGTTTCGGAAAGCCGTCCACAAGTACCGTGTTGCCTTTCTCAACTACTGCGAAGACAAGTGGATCGAGCGGGCCCGACAGGACTTCAAGCCAATCACCACCAAGGACTACCCGCGGTTCCACTACT
>JASLMQ010000413.1 GCA_030746455.1 Candidatus Latescibacterota bacterium | reverse complement strand
CCTGGAGGCAAAGCTCGCCTTTAGACCGGGCGTGCACCATCGTGACGTATGGGCGGTACTGCTCGAAGGACAGCTTGGCCTCCTCGTCGTCGCTGTGCGTCTTCACCAGATCGAAGATGGCCAGGTTGTGCTCCGTGTCGCGCAGCACACCCTCGAAGTCCTCCAGCCGAAGCAGACAGATGTACCGGTGGTAATAGTGGACCCCTTCCTGCCACAGCTCTCCACAGGATTCCTCATCGAGCTGGAAGCCATCGTCGGACCCATTGCTCTGTCGGTGTCCCTTGAGGAGGTCCTGATAGTAGTCCAGCGCAGACTCGTGCCCGTGGGGTTGGGTTCCGTCGGGGCGTCCGTCGAGCTCCATCTGCAGCAGCCCCAGATCGAGCCTCACCTGGAGTTTCTCTTTGCCGTCCTGGCCGACGATCTTCCGAGCACAGATATCCTCCGGATCGAAATCCCACTCGCTGAGGATGGACGAAAGATCCTTGTTCATTTCAGGCCTCCGCCGACCGAACAATCCTTTGATGCTCATGATGCCTCACAGAACGGAACCCTGCCCCCCCTCCCAACAGCCCAACCACAAATGCCTGGGAAAAATATGGACAAAAGAAAATGGATTGTCAAATGGAGTTTCCGGAGCCGTCGGACTGGTCGAAGGGGGGGTGTTCACCTATCAAACTAACGGCCTGGGTCGGCAGCGCGACCGACAGGCCCATAGCCTCCAGGGCCTTCAGGACCTGCAGGTTTACCTCTTCACGGATCTCGAGATGCTCGACCCAGGCGGTGGGCTTCGTGAAGTAATAGACCATGATGTCTCGGGAGTAGGCCCCGAAATCAACGAATTTCACCAGAAGGAACGAGTTCCGATCCACACCGGGATGGCCCCCCACGATCTCCTCCACCCGGCTGACGGCATCCCGCATCTGGTCCGCTGACGCGTGATGAGGAACGCGGACTGTGATCCAGACGCGACGGGCGGGGCGCTGGGTCACGTTGTCGATGACGAAGTCCGCCAATCTGCTATTCGGAACCGTGACCAGCGACTGATCGAAGGTGCGGATCCTTGTGCTGCGGAACCCGATTCGCTCCACCACGCCCTCCACATCCCGGTCGGGCGAGCGGATCCAATCGCCCACAACGAATGGACGGTCAACCAGCAGCATAGCCGACCCGAAGACGTCCGCGAGCGTCTTCTGGGCGGCCAACGCCACGGCCAGTCCACCCACCCCGAGCCCGGCGATCAATCCGGAAATCGAATACCCCATGTTCTGAAGGATCATCAAGACCGCCAGGAGAACAACGGTCACCTGGGCTGCGCGCCCAACGAGGGGGACCAGTTGATCGTCGAGCGCCGTATCGGTGCGCTGGGCCCACTTGCGCAGCAGATGCATCAACACCCCGACCAGGCGGAGCATCACCCAGGTGAGCAGGGCAATGACCAGTACCGAGAAGGCGCTGTCCACCCAGCCCGCAACGGGATCCCGAGGTGAGAAGCTATGGATTGCCAGGTAGAGGCCAAGAAGGGATATGGCGACACCAAGCGGCTTGGCTATCGCCTCGAGCACCAGGTCGTCGAGGTCGGTTCGGCTCAGCTGGGTCACCCGAGCCCCATACCTCTCCAGCATATGGAGCACGATCTTGCGGGCCGCCAGCCCCCCGAGCACGAACGCGAAGGCCAGTGCGAGTCGATACGGCGGGACCCGCTGGATCACCTCTTCGTAGAGCGTCTGCAGGATGTCCATGGTTCAAACCTCCGAGGATGGTATGGACGGTTGGCCGGTGTGCCGCGCCGGCCCGATTCCCTAACAACGTGGACGCAACGCCTGAACCGAAAAGTGCTTGACAAAGGATTCAGCGAAGGTTATACTTTTCAGGTCAGATTTCGGATAACTCTCTAAATACTCAAAACTTACGTCGGTCCCCCATCGTTCTCGACATCCGAACGAGTCTGCCGCCGGCGTCGTCCGGCCCGTCGAAGGAGCTTCACGAATGAAGGCGATCATACTCTGCGGGGGAACTGGAACCCGATTGCGCCCGATGACTCACACACGGGCGAAGCAGCTTCTGCCGGTGGCCAACAAGCCGATCGTCTTTTACGGCATCGAGTCCATCGTTCGAGCAGGAATCCGCGAGATCGGCATCATCGTCGGGGAGACGCGCGACGAGGTCAGGCAGGTGTTGGGAGACGGCTCGCGCTGGAGCGTGGACCTGACCTACATCGAGCAGGACCAGCCTCTGGGGCTGGCGCACGCCGTCAAGACCGGCCGGGGCTTCCTGGGCGACGACCCGTTCGTGATGTATCTTGGCGACAACCTGATCAAGCACGAGATCTCGGAACTGGTGGCACAGTTCGAGTCACAGGACCTCGACGCCCTCATTCAGCTGAAGGAGGTCGAGGACCCAAGCAGTTTCGGCGTGGCAGAGCTGGACGAAGACGGGAGAGTGGTCAGGCTCGAGGAGAAGCCGGAATCGCCGAGGTCGAACCTTGCCCTCGTCGGTGTCTACCTGTTCAACACGAAGGTTCACGATGCCATAAACGGTCTCGAACCCTCGGCGCGCGGGGAGTACGAGATCACCGACGCGATCCAGAGGCTGCTCGATGCCGGCGCGCAGGTCGGCTCGAACATCCTCGCCGACTGGTGGCTCGACACAGGAAAGAAGGACGACCTGCTGGAGGCGAACCGTGTGGTGCTCGACGAACTCGCCGACGAGAACGACATCGCGCCCGACATCGATATCGGATCGTCGTCTCGCGTAACCGGGAGGGTTCGGATCGAGAGCGGAACCGAGATCGAGAACTGCATTATCCGGGGGCCCGTGGTAATCGGACCCGGATGCCGGCTCCGCGACGCCTACGTGGGACCCTACACCGCCCTCGGCAGCAAGGTAGAGATCGTCGCCTCCGAGATCGAACACTCCATCGTGCTGGACGGCGGACGGATCGTGGACCTCGGGGAGCGCGTGGCCGACTCCCTGATCGGCTACAACGCCGAGGTGACGCGCGTCGAGGCCCGCCCGGCGGCGTTTCGCTTCATGCTGGGCGACGACAGCAAGGTGGACATCATCTGACTCGGAGCAGGCGCGACGACCGAGGAACTGGAAGGGCGGAGGCGGCTCGGGCCGCATCTCCGCCCTTCTGTTGTCTCACACACCCACCCGTAAGCTCACCCTGCAACGGAGCGCCCATGGCGGACGGAGCAAGAGAGGGAACCGTGATCCGGCAGCACCTTGCCCACTATTTCGTGTCGACCGACACGGATGTGGTCGATTGCGCCCTCTCGAGCCGACTCCGTAAACGCCTGGAATACCCGGAGGCCAGCTCCGGATCCAGGAGACAGCGCGTCCAGTCCGTACGCCGGGTCCGAGTGGTCGATCCCGTCGCGATCGGTGACCGCGTCCGCTTCGACGAGGCCGAGGGTGGCACCGGCCTGATCAGGGAGGTCCTCCCGCGCCGGAACAAGATCTCGCGCCGGGCCTCGGGAACGGGGCGGAAGGAGCAGCCCATCGCCGCCAATATCGATCAGCTCCTTCCAGTACTATCCGCCGGTGACCCGCCCCCGGACTGGGAGTTGCTCGATCGGATGCTCGCCGTTGCCGAATGGCAGGAGCTGCCGGCCTCGATCTGCCTGAACAAGATCGACCTGGTCGACATCGACCACGTGCGCAAAGACATGGCCGTTTACGAACGGCTGGGCTATCCCGTGGTCTTCACCAGCGTCGTGTCGGACGAAGGGAGCGCGGCCTTCAAGGGCCTGCTCGAGGGGCGCACCTCCCTGATGATGGGATCGTCGGGTGTGGGTAAGTCGAGCCTGTTGAACTGGCTTCAGCCCGGGCTGCAGCTCCGGACGGCCGAGGTGAGTCAGGCAACCGGCTCGGGACGACACACCACCACCCATCTCGAGCTGGTGTCCCTGGATTGCGGCGGCCTCGTCGGCGACATCCCGGGCGTTCGCGAATTCTACCTCTGGGACGTCGAGCCCGAGGACGTGCCGATCCTCTTCAGGGAATTCGCCGACCTGCTCGGCAACTGCCAGTTCCGTGACTGCACTCACGCGCACGAGCCATGTTGCGCCATCAAAGAGGCCCTGGAAGCCGGCAGCGTGGACCCGCGCCGCTACGCCAGCTATCTTCGGCTCCGCGAGAATCCCTGAGTGTCCGAAAACCTTCCTGTCTTCGGCAGTCCCTCCTCCGCGCCGACCCGAAGGGTTCCTCCGTCGACCTCCACCAGGTGCATCGGCATCCCCTCCTCGATCATCTCTTGATAGAGATCGACGATGTGGGCCTTAGCAAAGGTCGACGCGCCCCGGAAGGGCCGGCCTCCGTACTTGGCCCTGGCGCGGTGGTAGGCGTCCCGCAGGAACCTCGCCCCCTCCCGGGTGAATCGGGCAAGTCCGGCGTAGGTCCCTCGCGCCGATTCCGGACCGACGGGCCGACCGATCTGCACCACCTGTCCGTTCACCACCGAAAGGGTCTCTTCGTCACTCAGGGGTTCGCCGTCCCTGTCCGGGCGGCTACCGGCAGAGGACGTGTCGCACAAGAGCGCCACGTCCTGCGGGCAGTCGACCAAGCGTGACACCACCTGGGGGGAGTAGATCACGTCGGAGTCGGCGCACAGGAAGCCGTCGTCCATGTGAAACTCGGCATTCATCAGCGTCGCGAGGGAGCCGGTGGCCTGCCATTCCGCATTGCGGCAGAACGTGAGCTCCGGATACTGCGCGCGGACCGATTCGATCCCGTAGCCCCCGGCGTATACGACGCGTGTCAGTCCGGCTGCGGTCAGGTCCTCCAGGTGCAGGTCCAGGATCCTGCGACCCTCCACGACGCCAAGACACGCCGGGCCGTACGCCATCGGCCTCGCCGTGCCCGTGGGACGGCCCCCGTCCGCAAGACGGGCCGTGTCCAGGATGATGGCCTTCAAAGGGGCAGACGACCTCCTCCCCCGAGCCGACAGTGTGGGCTTGCGTTCCCGATTGCAGGGGCGAACGAAGGCAATCTATGGGGCTCTGAGGGCCCGGTCAAGGCCAATTCATCGCCGTCTTGATTCCGGTCGCCGTCCGAAGCAGTGGCCCGAGTCTGAGCCGAATGCCGATGCGGGGATTGACACCCGCGGCCGTGCTGGTTATCATCCTGGGGATCACGAACACGCATATGGAGGGAGGTGACAGCGTATGCCCGAGGTTAGGATCGAGTACTGCGCGGCTTGAGGCTATGAACCCCAGGCCGTCAGTGTGACGGAACGAATCGTAAAGGAGTTCAAACAGGACATCCAGGGCCTCACCCTGGTGCCCTCCGGCGGTGGCAAGTTCGAGGTTACCGTCGACGGAGACCTCGTCTACTCCAAGCTCAAGGAGGGGAGGTTCCCGGAATACGACGAGATCCAGCCCCACATCGCCAAGCGGGTATAGCTTGGGTCTCGAGTGAACAGCAAGGGGCGTACGTCTTGCCGACGTACGCCCCCTGTGTGTTGACCCCTGCTGCAGTAACGCTCTCTTCCTCCTCAATTCACATTCGCCGCAGGTGAGCGTTTCTGTCGCGCGGATCTGCCCGTGGCGGACCCGGCCTTCTTCGCGGAGGCGTTCCCATTGGGGCCCAACTTCCGCGATCGTCTGGCCAGCGCCGTGTCGATCACGCGGTCCATGTGCTTGGCGAAAACCAGCTTCAGATCCTTCCTCACCGTCTCGGGAATATCGTCCAGGTCCTTCCGGTTCTCCTCGGGCAGGATCACCGTCGAGATCCCGGCCCGGTGCGCGGCCAGCACCTTGTCGCGGACCCCGCCGATCGGCAGGACCTTGCCCCTAAGCGTGATCTCGCCCGTCATCGCCACGTCATTGCGGATCGGACGGCCCGTGAAGGCCGACGCGAGGACGGTGGCCATCGTGATCCCGGCGGAAGGCCCGTCCTTGGGCACGGCCCCGGCGGGCACGTGGATGTGGACGTCCTTCTTCTGGTTGAAGTCTTCGAGCAGGCGCAGCTCAGACCAACGCGACCGCACATAGGTCATCGCGGCCTGCGCCGACTCCTTCATCACGTCGCCAACCTGACCGGTCAGCTTGAGCTCGCCCTTTCCGGGCATCAGGGTGGCCTCCACGAAGAGCACGTCTCCACCCGCGGGCGTCCACGCCAGTCCGGCGGCAACGCCCACGTCGTCGTCTTCCTCGACCACCTCGTGGCTGAACCGTCGCGCTCCCAGGTGCTCGCGCAGGTCGCGCTCGCGAATCCGCATCTTCCGGCGTCGGCCCTGGGCGAACTTGCGCGTCACCTTACGTGTGAGTGTACCGATCTCCCGCTCGAGATTCCGGAGCCCCGCCTCCCGGGTATAGTGCTGGATCAACGACAGCAGCGCATCGTCGTCGAACTCGAGCTTCTTGTCGCTCAGCCCATGCTCCTCGAGCTGCCTGGGAACGAGATACCGCTCCGCGATCCTGAGCTTCTCCGCCTCCGTGTATCCGGACAGCTCCAGGACCTCGAGCCGGTCCAGCAGCGCCGGAGGGATCGTGTGGAGCGAGTTGGCCGTGGCGAGGAAGAGCACCTTGGACAGATCGAACGGAACGTCCAGGTAGTGGTCCTCGAAGGTGTCGTTCTGTGCCGGGTCCAGCACCTCCAGCAGCGCCGCCGAGGGATCTCCCCGGAAATCCGCGCCCAGCTTGTCGATCTCGTCCAGCATGAAGACGGGATTGTTCGTCCCGGCCCGCCTCAGCCCCTGGATGATCCGGCCGGGAAGCGCGCCCACGTAGGTCCTCCGATGGCCCCGGATCTCGGACTCGTCGCGAACACCGCCCAGCGAGATTCGGACGAACTCCCGCCCGAGCGATCGGGCCACAGACCGCCCCAGCGAGGTCTTGCCCGTACCAGGGGGCCCCACCAGGCAGAGAATGGGGCCGCGCATGTCCCCCTTGAACTTCCGCACGGCCAGGTACTCCAGGATGCGCTCCTTCGGCTTCTCGAGACCGTAGTGATCCTCCTCGAGAATGCGCTCCGCCTCGTCCACATCCAGGTGGTCATCAGTCGACTTGCTCCAGGGGAGCGTCACCAGCCAGTCCAGGTAGGTTCGGGCCACCGAGTACTCCGCCGCAGCCGACGGCATCTTCTCCATACGCGACAGCTCGCGCTCTGCCTCCTTGCGGACGTCATCAGGCATCCCGGCCTCTGCGATCTGCTCGCGCAGTTCCTCGATCTCGGCCGCCTCGTCCTCGCCCTCCCCGAGCTCGTCTCGGATCGCCTTGAGCTGCTGTCGCAGGAAGTACTCGCGCTGAGCCTTGTCCATCGACCCGGCGGCCTCCGACTGGATCTTGTCACGCAGCTCGAGCACCTCCACCTCCCGGTTCAGATACCGGTTGAGTGTCTCCAGCCGCTTCCGCAGGTTCAGTTCGGCCAGAAGCTCCTGCCGCTCCTCGAAGCTCAGGTTGAGCTGCGAGGCGATGAAGTCGCCCTGCTGTTCCGGATCGGACAGGGCCCCCAGCGCGGCGAGGATTTCCTTCGGGGCATTGGGTATCAGAGAGATCGCCCGTCCGAAGAGGGACGTCACGTTCTGCGCCAGCGCGTCCATCTGCGAGCTCTTCTCGACCCATGTCTCCAGCTTCTTCACCCGAACAAGGGGATACGGATGATTCTGGACCAGATCCATCAGGCCGATCCGGGCCGATCCGGAGACCAGGGCCTGCACCCGTCCATCGGGCATCTGCTGGCTGCGAATCACACGCACAGCGGTCCCCACCGGGTAGAGGTCCTCGACACGGATGTCCCCGCCTTCAGATCCCTCGTCCTGCTTCTCCTCGTCACCGTCCTCGGTGGGCCTCCGTCCGAAGACCGCCACGGTCCTGTGGCCCGCCGTCTCGGCCGTTTCCAGCGACCGGACGGCCCTTTCGTCCGCCACGACGAGGGGCGCGCCCATCTCGGGGAAGATGACCGCGTCCGTGGTAATCAGGAGGGGGGCCTCCCCTGGCACCTGCTTGTAGGCTGCCTCGAGGTGGGTTTCCTCGTTGTCCTTTCCGTTGGTCTCTTCCTTGGGATCTGCCATGGCCTATCGCTCCTTTGCCGCATCCTGCGTAGTGGATGAACGATCCTATATCAATGCTCGACCGTGACGCAACATGCGTGCCCGCAGAGCCCATATCCTCATAACATATTGTTTACATAAATTGTAACTCGATTTTCGGCCATTGCGGGACCCGGCTGATAGTATGCTGGCATCAGGTCCTGCCAGCCGAGGGCCTGCCACTATGGCAGAGCAGGTCGTGGTCCCCTGGGGTCACCACCCATATTGGCGTTGGCCCTGCCACCGGCTTTGGCTATATTTGGGCCCCAGAGCACGATTTTGCATCGGCCTGAGGCACCCGCAATGTCATATCCGCTTCTGGCGGATAGGGGCCGGAGGCCCATACTGGAGGACCCAACATGGTCATCACGGAAGTCCGAACCATCCCCCTCTTCGGAGAAACGCCGGACACGGGGTGGTCCCAGGGGACCGATCCCTCGGACAACATGCACACCTTGATAGAGATCGAGACCGACGGTGGCCTCACCGGGCTGGGGAGCTGCTTCACCAGCCAGGCCCTCGTGGATGGTGCCCTGGGCCTGCTTCGCCCCAACCTCATCGGGGAGTCGGCGCTGGAACCCGAGCGGGTGGCAGAAAAGCTCCACCAGATGACCTTCTGGCAGGGACGCGGGGGCTCGGTCACCCACGCCATCAGCGGGGTGGACATCGCATTATGGGATCTCCTGGGAAAGGCCTGCGGCCAGCCGGTCGGACGGCTGCTGGGAGGGTGCTACCGGGACAGGATCAAGCCCTACGGCTCTCTGCTGTTCGACAGCGACGAGGACGCTCAGAAATGCGCGTTGCACGATGCGATGGAACACGGCTTCCGGGCCTTCAAGCTCGGGTGGGGGCCCTTCGGTCGTGTGGACCGCCAGACCGACGAGCGACTCGTCCGCCTCGCCCGCGAGACCGTGGGGCCCGACGTCGAGCTGATGGTCGATGCGGGCGGAAGCGAGCAGTTCTGGCCCCACGGGTACAAATGGGCCCTTGAGACGGCCCGGATGCTGGTCGACCACGACATCACCTGGTTCGAGGAGGCCCTGCCGCCCGACGACATCGAGGGCTACATCCGCCTGCGCGAACATGCACCGCTTCCCATCGCATCCGGCGAAGTCTTCACCCGACGCCAGAGCTTCTTCCCCTGGATCGAGCGGGGCGCCCTGGACATCGTGCAGCCCGATGCGACAAAGGTCGGCGGCATATCAGAGGTCCGCCGGATCACGTGGTCGGCCTACGACCACAACATACTCCTGGTCACCCACGGGTGGAACACGGCCATCGGCCTGGCTGCCGACCTCCATCTCGCCGCCGCCAACCCGACGGCACGCTGGGTCGAGTACATCACCCCGTCTCCCTACATCGAGGAGATCATCACGACCCCGTTCGCACTGGACAACGACGGGCTCCTCGCCATCCCGCAG
>JASLMQ010000412.1 GCA_030746455.1 Candidatus Latescibacterota bacterium | reverse complement strand
TCGTGCTGATCCCACGGATCGGGCTCATCGCGGCGGCCTGGAGCACACTGGCCGCATACGGGCTGATGGCCCTGCTGCTGTTCCTGAGTGTCCGGAGGTTCTACGCCGTCCAATACGAGTACGGCCGTCTCGTAAAGCTTTGTGTTGCGGCCGGTATCGCGTATCTTATGATCTGGAAGTACACCGACGACCCGACGCTTTCGGGTATTCTGGCCCGGGTCGTGATCTTCCTGGTCGTGTACCCCACCATCCTCTGGGGCTGGAGGTTCTTCGATCCCGCCGAATGGCGGGATCTCCGCTCCCTCCTGAGCCTGACTCGACCCCAGGACCAAGATCTTTCCACCAACGAAGCACGGAGATAGAAAGGCACAAACAATGCCGTTCACCCTCAAGAAGAAGGTCAAGCAGGCTGCCGGGAAGGCCCGGAGATTCGTCCAACTCAGGTTTCGGAAGCACTTTGTGGCCTCCCAGACCTCGCTGCGGCAGGGGGCGTGCAGGCAGTGCGGCAAGTGCTGTGAGCTCCTGTTCCGCTGCCCCTTCCTGCTGAGAATCGAGGATGGCAGCTCGATCTGCAGCATCTACGAGGGTCGCCCCGGACAGTGCGCTGCATTCCCCATCAGTACCAAATGCCTCGCCGACGTCGACTACACCTGCGGATTCAATTTTGTCTCAGAACCATCGGAGGCGACCAAGAAGCAGGCCTCGTGACAGGGGTATCCCCGATCCTATCGAGGGAGGGAACCCCCAAAGGCGTTACCGCGTCTCACTACCTGCCGGGTGGCGTCTGCGGCCGAGACCCGATCTCACCCGCCACCCACTCACGCCGTAGCCTGGTATTCGAGGTTCTGCACCCCCGGACCAGGAACGCCGGCTTCCCGCCAGATCAGGACCCCGCCTCCGCCATGCGTCGACCCATCCTGCTGCTTCTCATCGTCGCTATCCTGCTGCTCCCGGTCGTTCCGAAAGCCAAGCCTGTCGATCCACCTACGGGGGTCACCCTCGCCAGGCTCCAGTACGACGGCGGGGGGGATTGGTACAACGGCCCGACGGAGGCCCCCAACCTCCTGGCGTTCATACGACGGACTACACCGATCGACGCCGCCGAGGAAGAGGCCCGAGTCCAGATCATGGACGAGGACCTCTTTGCGTTTCCCCTCCTTTACATGACCGGGCACGGCAACGTGCGCCTCACCGAGGAGGAGGTACGCCGGCTCAGGATCTATCTGGAACACGGAGGCTTCTTGCTGGCCAACGACGACTACGGTCTGGATGCCGCGTTCCGGAGGGAGATCGGGAGGGTGTTCCCGGACAAACGCCTGGTGGAGCTCCCGCCGACCCACGGAATCTTCCGGGAGCCGTTCTCGTTTCCAGACGGCCTGCCCAAGATCCACGAGCACGACGGCGCACGGCCCCAGGCGTTCGGGGTCTTCCACGACGGCCGGCTCGTCGTCCTGTACTGCTTCGAGAGCGACATCGGTGACGGCTGGGACGACCCCGAGGTGCACAACGACCCCCCGGAGAAGCGGGAGGCCGCCTTGAGGATGGGGACGAACATCGTTGTCTGGGTACTTAGTCACTAGCAAGAGCTGAAACATGGGACTCATTCGACGGATTCGCAATCTCGGCAGAGGGCAGACCCACCTTCGCCAAGGCTTCGGTGGGCAGGAGGCAGAAGGCAGAAGGGATGGTGCCGCTTCTGGGCCTGACCATGGATCAGTCCGTGGTCGGTCTAGGGCGGCGGCACAGCCTTCAGCTCCGGTAGACGCAACCGCCGAGGAGGCGTATCGGGGGCTGGTGGGCCGGCTTCGGCGGCTGCGATGGCGGCTGGCCCTTTCGGAGGCCCTCACGGGACTCGGGCTGGCGGCGGCTCTGTGTCTGGGGGCATCGCTTCTGCTCATACCCGCAGAGGTCGTGCTCTACCTCTCGCCCGAGACCAAGCTCGCTGCATCGGGGGCCGTGGCGCTCGCGACCGGGGCGATCCTCCTGCGATTCTGTTTGCTTCGGCTGCTGCGTCCACCCTCGCTCGAGAACGTCGCCCTGCAGTTGGAGGCACGATTCGGCGGCCTGCAGCAGCGGCTGATCAGTGCCCTCCAGCTCTATGGGGACGGGCAGACCGATGAAGGTGTCTCGCGCCAGTTGGTGGATGCCGCTGTGATCCAGGCCGGCCGAGAAGGCGCCACACTGGACTTCGATGTCCTGATCGATCGCGCCGCCCTTCACCGCGTTGCCGCCCTGTGTGCGGCCCTCGTCCTCGCTATGGCGACCTGCTACACCCTCTGGCCCCTGGCCGTGAGCGGCGCGGCGGGTCGGCTTGTGCATCCGGGAACGGCCTACCGCCGGCCCCCGGAGACCCGGATTGAGCTCCTTGCCGGTGAAGCCGGGGTCGTTGAGGGGGATCCATTCGTCGTCGAGGCGCTGCTGTCCGGGGTCGTACCCCCCAAGGCGAAGGTCCTGCTCCGTGAAGACGGTGCGGAGACCTGGGCCTCTGTGGAGGTCCCGGTTCGGAGAGACCGAATGCGTCATGCGTTCGGGGCTGTCACCCGGTCGTTCGACTTCGTGGTGGAATGCAACGACGCCCGGACGACCGTCCATCGGTTGGAGGTGCTCCCCCGGCCGATGGTGACGCGGATCGGCTTGCACTACCGGTATCCCGAGTACACCGGTCTCGCAGAGCGGCGAGAGGCGGAGGGTGGAGACATCATCGCGCTGTCGAACACCCGCGTCGATGTGCGGGCGGAAACCAGCCTTCCCCTGAGCCGGGCCTGGCTCGATCTCGGCGACAGCACCCGGCTCGACGGGCGTGTGCAGGACCGCAGCGCGAGCTGGTCGCTGTCGGTCGTGGACGACAGGCAATACCGCATCCGCCTGGTGGGTCCCGATGGAGTGTCCAACCGTGATCCCGTACGGTACCGGATCGTGGCGATTCCCGATCGCCCACCCGAGGTCCGCCTCCTGCGATCGGGGGCAGATTCGGAGCTTGGCGCCTCCATGCAGGTGGGCCTCCTCGCCGAAGCGTACGACGACCTTGGGGTGGCAAGGATGGAGCTGCGATACCGTGTCAACGAGGAGGGCGAAGAGCAGCGAGTGCCCGTGCCGATGGACAGCGTTGGGGCACGCGAGTGGGCCCAGGGCTTCGCGTGGGACCTGTCTGCGATGGACCTGCTCCCGGGAGACCGGGTGGCCTATCGAGTCGGTGTATACGACGGGAACACGGTTGACGGCCCCGGGTACGGGGAGTCGGATGTGTTCACCATACGGTTCCCCTCGCTGATGGAGATCCACCAGCACGCCCGCCGTGTCGAGGACGAGGGGCTGGAACAGATGGAGTCCCTGCGGGAGGCGGCGGAGGAGCTCGGAGAGCGGCTCGAGAAGGTGGCTCGCGAGCTGCTCAGAGATGGGAGCCTCGAATGGGAGGAGCGTAAGGAGCTTCAGGCATCGGTGGATGAGCAGGCTCGGACCGGAGAGCGCCTCGAGGCACTGGTGGACAAGCTCGAGGAGGCCCTGGACCGGCTGGAACGAAGCGACCTGATGTCCGCGGAGACCCTCCGTAAGATGGAAGAGGTCCAGGGGCTGCTCGCTCAGATCGAGTCGCCGGAACTGACCGAGGCCATGGCCCGGCTGCGCGAGGCGATGGCGGATGCCGATCCGGAGGCCGTTCAGCAGGCGCTGGAGGATTTCAGGTCCGAGCAGGCGGCGTTCCAGGAGAACCTGGACCGCACCATCTCCCTGCTGAGGCGGGTGAGGGATCAGCAGACACTCGACTCACTGCTGAAGGGCATCCAGCAGCTGGCGGCGGGGGAGGAGTCTGTGGCGCGCGACATCGGCGATGGGGGGGACCCCGAGGAGGTGGCGGACCGGCAGGACGCCTTGCGCCGAGATGCCGAGATGCTGGACGAGGCGCTCGCTCAGGCAGCCGAGGAAATGGCGGATCCCGAAGGAGGGGAACTCGGTCAGCTTGTCGAGGAGATGGACAACCGCGAGATCGGTGAGGGCATGGCCCGGGTGAGCCGCGGTCTGAGAGCGGGGCAAACTGGGCAGACCCGGCAGCAGGCCGGAAAGGTAGCGCAGGATCTCCAGGAGCTCGCGGCACGGATGGGCGAGATCCGCCAGGCGGCCGTCGATCGCCAGAAGGAGGAGATCTCACGCGACCTGCGCGGAATCCTTCACGATCTGCTGGCCCTGTCGCGAACTCAGGAACAGACGGTGCGACAAGCCGAGGCCCTCTCGGAAGACGCGGACCCGACGGAGCTCTCGCTCAAGCAGGCCCGCCTCCTTTCGGGCGTGAGCCGGATGGCGGAGCGACTGCTCGACGCGACCCAGAAGACCTTCTTCCTGACTCCCGAGACCGGCGCTGCGCTGGGCAAGGCGATCGGCGAAATGGAGGAGGCCGCCGGCCACATCCAGGGGAGGAGCCGGTCTCAGGCGACACAGGCGGGTCAGGAAGCCATGGGGGCGCTCAACGCCACGGCGATCTCAGTGCGCCGAGCGCTTGCCGACCTCGACGCGGCTGCGTCGGCCGTGGGCTTCGAAGAGATGTTGGAACGGATGGGCCAGCTGGCCCAACAGCAGGGAGCGCTCAATGCCCAGACCCAGGCCCAGGCCACTGGACAGGTCCCCGGTGGACAGGCGGGCCTGGCGAAGCTGGCGGCGAGGCAACGTGCGATCCAGCAGGCGCTGGAGGAGCTGATGCGCGAGGGGGCGTCGGAGGGCCGGAGGATGCTGGGGGATCTCGGGCAGATCGCCAGAGAGATGGATCTGACGGCGGGCGAACTTCGAGACCGCAGGCTGACGCCAGAAACGACCAGCCGCCAGCGGCGCATTCTGTCGCGGCTCCTCGACGCCCAGCGTTCGATTCGGAAACAGGGCTGGAGCCAGCAGCGGGAGGCCCGAAGGGGCAGGGACCTGGCCTACCGGGGACCCGGATCCCTGCCGCCCGATCTGGGGGAGGCCGATAACCCGCTGCGTCGAAGATTCCGGGACGCCCTGGCGGAGGGATACCCGCCGGAGTATCAGGATCTGATCCGCCGGTACTTCGAATCGCTCATCGAAGATGCCCTGGCCCCCGCCAGGAAAGAGTAGAGGTACACAAGGAGTGAGATGGCGATCCGATCGAGTGTGCGCGACCTGATCTGGAGTGTGACCGCCGTACTGCTTATCGCCGTGCCGCTTCGGGCGGGGGCGCCCGAGATACAGGAGGCCCTGAAGCGGGGCAAGGCCCTCGAAGCGGCAGGTGAGGTGGAGCGTGCCATTAGCCTCTACCGTGCGCTCTACAAGCGGCATCCCCGCCGGACCGATGTGTTGTACCGCCTGGAAGCCCTCCTGTCGAAGGCAGGCTCGCACCGCGAAGCAGCCGGTCTCCTGCGGAACCACCTGAGCAGATCCCCCCGCGACGTGACCGCGCGTCTCCGGCTGGGCGACGCCCTGTTCTCGCTGGGCGAGCGAGAGGAGGCCTTCAAGCAATGGGAGCGGGTGATCGGGAAGGTGCGCGGTTTGGCGGGCTACGCGCTGGTGGCCGAGCGCTACAAACGGCACAACCTCCTTGCGGAGGCGGAGCGGATCTATCTCCGGGGACGCGAGACCCTCGGTCCTCCCACCCTCTACGCCAGGCAGCTGGCCGAGCTGGCGGAACGGCAGGCCGATTACGGTCGGGCGGTCAGCGAGTACCTGCTCTACCTTGAGGAGAAGCCGGGACACCTCGCGCTGATCGAACCCAGGTTCCGAGAGTTCGCCCGGGAAGGTGTCGCACGAGAGCTGATCCTGACAAAGCTGACCGATGAGGTCCGTCGTCGTCCGAAGGGCCCGGGCCGCCGCAGGCTGCTGACCGGATACGCCGTGGGTGCGGGCCGGGCCGAGGTGGCCCTGGCTGTGTTGCTCGAGCATCCGGGAGAGGCGGCGGTGGACAATCCCCTGCTGGTCCGGATCGGTTCGCATGCCCTGCGGACGGACGACTGGGAGACGGCTTCCTCGGCCTATGAGACCCTGATCGCCCGGACGACGGACAACCCGGTGGCCTCGCTCAATCTGCTGCTTGCGTTGGCCCAGGTCCGGGAGGGGCAGAACCGGGTCGAGGATGCGCTGCAGATCTACAATGATCTGATCGATCGCCACTCGAGACCGGTCGAAGCCGACGAGGCCCGGTACCGGCTGGGACGGCTTCTCAGGGACAGCCGCAATGACCTGGAGGCCGCCCAGGAGGTGTTTGGCAGGGTCGCCGAGGGCAAGAGGTGGAGCCCCTGGCGATACCGGTCGCTTGCGGCGATCGGTGAGATCGCCGTGCGCAAGGGCGACCTCGACGGGGCCCGGTCGGCGTACGCGCGGATCGTGCGGGAACGGCCAGATGAAGAGGAAGGCTGGGAGGCCCGGTTCCGGATTGCCGAGTGCAGCTTTTTCGATGGGGACTTCGAGAACGCCAGAGGGATGCTTGCGAAGGTCCTTACGGGTCCCACCACCGGCTTCGCGCTGAACGATGCCCTGTCGCTTCTGGAGGTGATCGACAGGTCGGCGTCCTCCGATCCCCGGGCGCTGGAGAACTACGCCGGAGTACTGAAACTTGTGCGCCAGGGGCAGCATGCCCGGGCTCTGGAGCATCTCCTTGCCTTTCTGGAACGGTACCCGTCCAACGTGCTGACGGACCGGTGCCTTGCGCTCCAGGGTGAGCTGCTCGATGCGCTCGGCCAGCACCGTGAGGCGATTGGGGCCTACCAGATGCTGCTGGACCGGGTTCCTTGGAGCCCGATCTGTCCGTCGAGCCGAATGGAGATGGCCCGCATCACGTCTGATCGCCTTGGTCTGTATCAGGACGCGATCGATATCTATGAGCAACTGCTCGTGGACTATCCCAAAAGCGTGGTGGCCGACGAGGCCCGGGACCGATTGCGCACGCTTCAGAGGCAGTTGCGTGAGCTGCGCCCCTCCACCAGAAAGGAGGCGGGATAGGATGGTGCGCCGACCGGCGATACTCCTTGCCGTATTGATCTGGATCGTGGCCGGACCCGCTCTGGGTGACCGGTTGCTGATACCGATGGATCTGGGGCAAACGGACCACCTCAAGGCGTACGGTGTCGCCTACTGGGTGATTGCCGGCGGGCAGGACGTGGAATGGTTGCTCAACTACCGCGGTGGCGCCTTCATGCTCGACTATGCCGACCGAATCGCACGGGAATGTCGCCTTCGCGATGTGGCCTTCCAACGGGCCTCGGACGCCCAGGCGACCCGCATCTACGCCGAGATCGAGGAGGCGAACAGCGACCGTGTGCTTCTGGAGAAAGCCCCAAGGATCGCGGTCTACACGCCGCCCAATCGACAGCCGTGGGATGATGCCGTCACCCTTGCGCTCACCTATGCGGAGATCCCGTACGACACCCTGTGGGACGAGGAGGTGCTTGCAGGGGGCCTTGCCGAGTACGATTGGCTTCACCTCCACCACGAGGATTTCACCGGTCAGTACGGCAAGTTCTACCGAAGCCACGGCGCGCAGCTGTGGTACCGCCAGCAGCAGGTGGAATACGAGCTGACCGCACAGCGGCTCGGGTTCCCCAAGGTGTCTCTCGAGAAGGCGGCCGTGGCCGAGGCCATTCGCGCGTATATGGTGGACGGCGGGTTCATGTTTGCGATGTGTTCGGCCACCGATACGTTCGACATCGCGCTGTCGGCGCGAGGAACCGACATCGTCGGCTCGGTGTACGACGGAGACCCGGCTGCCGCGGATGCCCAGGCGCAGCTCGACTTCAGCCGAACGGTGGCCTTCGAGGATTTCCAGCTCGTCCTGGATCCCATGGAGTACGAGCACTCGGATATCGACGTCTCTCCCGCCGGAGCCGTCCAGGCGCGAGGACCAGAGGTCGATGCCTTCACCCTCTTCGAGTTCTCGGCCAAGTACGATCCGGTGCCGACCATGCTCACGCAAAACCACGTGCCCATTGTCCGCGGGTTCCTCGGCCAGACCACGGCCTTCCGGAAGGACCGCATCAAGAAGTCGGTGACCGTGATGGGAGAGGTGACGGGAGCCAACCAGGTCAAGTATGTCCATGGGAACGTGGGGCGCGGCACCTTCACGTTCTACGCCGGACACGACCCGGAGGACTACCAGCACTTCGTGGGCGATCCGCCGACGCAGCTTGCGCTTCACAAGCATTCCCCGGGATACCGGCTCATCCTGAACAACATCCTCTTTCCGGCGGCTAAGAAGCAAAAGCGAAAGACCTGACGATGGACCACAGACGACAGACGACGGTCTGTCTTCGGTCGTCCGTGGTCCGTGGTCTGTGGTCATATCAGCAGCAGTTCCGGAGTCGACACGATGTCCGCACTAATCATGAAGAGAGACGCCATATGAGTGAACCGAAGGGCAGCGACCTGGAGGCCGTGGAGCGATTGAGAGAGGCCCACGCCGGAATCGTCGATGAGATCGGCAAGGTGATCGTAGGTCAACGCGTGATCATCGATCAGCTGCTGATCGCCCTGCTCTGCGGGGGGCATGGACTGCTCGTCGGGGTGCCCGGTCTGGCCAAGACCCTCCTGATCAGCACACTGGCGCGGTGCCTCAACCTGAGCTTCAGCCGGATCCAGTTCACGCCCGACCTCATGCCCTCGGACATCACGGGCACGGAGGTTCTGGAAGAAGATCACGCGACCGGCCACAAGGCCTTTCGATTCGTCCGAGGGCCCGTCTTCGCGAACATCATCCTGGCCGACGAGATCAACAGGACCCCTCCCAAGACGCAGGCGGCCCTGCTCCAGGCCATGCAGGAGCATGAGGTGACGGCGGGGGGATCCACTTTCCGCCTGGACGAGCCCTTCTTCGTGCTGGCCACACAGAACCCCATCGAGCAGGAGGGCACCTACCCTTTGCCCGAGGCGCAGCTGGACCGCTTTATCTTCAACATGTGGATCGACTATCCCTCGGAGGAGGAGGAAAAAGAGATCGTCCGCACCACCACGGGTACCCACGTGGCCGAGGTGAAGCAGGTACTCGGCGGCCCCCAAATCGTCGAGCTCCAGCAGCTCATCAGAAAGGTCCCGGTTGCCGACCACGTGATCGACTATGCCGTGGGTCTGGTGAGGCGGACCCGTCCGGGAGGCGACGGTGCCGAGGCGACCATCTCGGAGATGGTGAGCTGGGGGGCGGGCCCTAGGGCATCTCAGTACCTGATCCTGGGGGCAAAGGCGCGGGCCATCCTCGAAGGGCGATATGCGGCGGCCATCGAGGATGTGCAGTTCGTCGCCACGCCGGTGCTCCGTCACCGCATCGTGACGACCTTCAATGCAGAGGCGGAGGGGATCACGGCGGTGGACCTGATCGAGCGCCTACTTGCCGAAAAGAGCGACTGAGCCTGATCTATGGCAACGGCAGTGGAATACTTGAGACCAGACGTCGTCGCGCGCCTGGCGCGACTGGATCTGGTGGCGCGCCTGGTGGTGGAGGGCTTCATCACAGGGCTCCACAGAAGCCCGTACCACGGGTTCTCCGTGGAGTTCTCCGAGTACCGCCAGTATATGCCCGGGGATCCCAGCCGCATCATCG